>CANJJY010000289.1 GCA_947474445.1 Oligoflexaceae bacterium | reverse complement strand
TCCGGTCATGAATCTGGGGGGATTAAAAGCAGGGACCGCCGAAGCTGAGGCCGCCGCCGAAAATGAGTTCCAAAAAACTCTCTATCAAGTCGATGGCAGCAAAGGGTCAGAGGATCTCCTCGCTCTCTTCTATCAAAGTCAAGTGACTCTCAGCCGCCTCTTCGTCCCGAGCATCGCACCAACCGAGGAAACAGGACGCTGCGTGCTCGTCAGCACGATACCGCTAGAAAACACGGTAAAAGGTGCATCTTTGACCGTCACTGCCGAGCGAACGATCGCTTACAGCGACAAGGATCAAAAGCCTTCTCTCTGCTCCCAGTTCTTTCACGAGAATGAGGATCTTCAATTGACTCAAAATGATGGGGTCAAACTCATCAGCTTCTTTAGCTATACGTTCTGAACGGTTTTTATCTACTTTTTCCATTTAAGCTGCCGAGGCTCTGCCTTGGCAGTTTTTTTTTAAATGGATGGGTTTGCACGTTTGCGATTCAATCAAACGGTAGGCACGTTTGCGATTCAATCAAACGGTAGGCACGTTTATGATTCTTACAGTCACCAAGAATTTGACAAGACTATTTTCTCTGGTAAGAATCCTGACTTAGAATAAAAACTCCACTCAGAATCATCCAAATCTTACGTTTACCCTTCATACCTTCCCGCTAAGTGCCGAAAAAAATTAAAAGCCCCTCCTGGCCTCCCTCTTGCAAAGTAATAATCACAACGACGAAGCCTGATCTGAGGAAGAACCTCGTTGGATACCTTGAGAATTGTTGAAACGCTCGAGAGTGCGACTTCTGACCAGAAGCCGCACTCTTTTTTTTGAGCTCATGACCGAAATCTAGTCAGCAAAATCATTTCATATCAAAGTCTTGAAAGCGGTGCGGATATTGCAAAAAAGGCTCAAGATGAAAAAAGGATGTGGTGGCGATGCAAAGCTGGAAACCAAAGCGGAAGTTGAGTTGGCAGTCATCGGGTTTGGGTCTACTCGTATTAGGGGCGATCACCCTCTATCGCAGTGAGGGAGATGCATCCTCTCAGCTTACCAGCGTCCGTGTAAGCCGGTCTGAGGCTGCAGCCTCCGCGACCGCAGAATCTGCACCTCAAAAAAACCTATCCCACGGCGAACAATTTCAAAGCGAGCTCGCCAGCCTCCCTGTCATAGAAAGCCACCCCGGATATAGCGAAGTCCTCCACGAACCCTTTCGCGACGAACTGGTAGAAAAGCCCGATTATCGCTACCCGCATCTGATCCGTCGCACCTATCCTGAGCTTGGAATCTCTGAGACGCTCATCGCCGACCAGTTTCTGGTCCAAGCGGACGAAGATTTTAGCCTCGAAGCGCTGCCGCTAACGCTGCGTCCTGAGATTCGGGAGATTCGTCATCTTTTCGGCGAAACCTTTCTCGTCTCGTTCCCTCACCGCGATCTCAAGGATCGCATCCTGCTCGAACAGAATCTATTAGAAGTCAGCGGTCTGCACAGCATCTTTCAGGATACTCTCCAATATGTTGATGGACGCCCGAGCGACACCTACCTCGATTACCAATGGCATTTTGAAAATACGGGTACCAATGTCTTTGGCAATATCCGCGCCTTCACCAAAGGCAAGGACGCGCGGGTCATTGCCGCTTGGGATACAGCGCACGATTGCAGCACCATTCCCATCGCTATCATCGATACCGGCATCGACACGGGGCACCCGGATCTGCGCGGCAACATTTCTCTTGAAGATGGTCGCACCTTTATCTCAGGTCTCACTGAATATCAGGACGATAACGGCCATGGCACCCACGTGGCCGGCATCATCGCAGCGCTGGGAAACAACGGGATTGGCGTCAGCGGCGTCTGCTGGAGCGCCCACATCATCCCGATCAAGGTGATGGATGCCCTCGGAACGGGTTCGATGAGCGATATTATTCAAGGCATGGCTTATGCGGCCACATCGAAGGCTCGCATTATCAATATGTCGATAGGCAGCGGCAAGGCCGTGCCGCTCGCGGATGAAGCTCCCGATTTTCCCTATCTGCTCGCCGTCAAGGAAGTCGAACGGGCAGGAAAACTGATCGTGGCTACGTCCGGAAATACCGCCACCGATCTCGATACGAGCGACTACTATCCAGGAAGTCTAGAATCCGAAGCTCTCATCACCGTCGGAGCATTGAATGGGCAGGGCACGCGAGCGACGTTCTCTGGATATGGCAAAGGCGTCGATATCATGGCGCCCGGCGTCGACATTCTCTCGACCTGGCCAAGTTCTATTCCGATACCTGCCGCCTCGCAGCTGAGACCAAAAGGCAAGACCTCCGAGTATGCGGTGCTCTCGGGCACTTCGATGTCTGCACCTCTGGTGACCGGCATTCTTGCTCTCTTCTGGCAGCAAGCTCCGCTCTTACCAGCCGCCACGGTCCGAAGCCTCTTTCTCAAAGATAGTCCGCGCTCCGAAGCCGATCTTGGCAGCGGGGATAATAGAGTGACCGACGCTAACCACCTGCTCACGGGCACCCGCTTTTCTTTCCAAGCGACTCGGTCGACCGATCCTGATAAAAAAGGGCATGCACCAGGTGAAACGCTCGCCTTCGATCTCAACTATCAGTTGAGCGCTCTATTCCCGGTGACTAGCGTAGAGGTATGGATGAACCAGCAGATGCTGGTCAAAAAAGAAGGCCCTGTCTCACGCATTGAAGTTAAATTGCCGGCGATGATCGATCCCATCCTGTTCGTCCGCGTCCGGGATACGGCGGGACGCGTGTACGATGCCGATCCTTACCTCGTTGGTCTCGGCACTTCGATCCACGGCCTGCCTGACGTCAATCAACTGCAGACGACCGACGCAGGCGGAACCCCCTGTCTTTTGGCTCTCAACCTAGCCGATCGATCGGTCACGGTTCGCGCCTTCACCACGCCGACCCCTCGGCTTTGCCGCAAATTTTGCGATATCAGCCAGACTTTGCTCCCCGTCAGCGAGACTCTCCATTTTACCTGCGGTCCCGAAGGCGAATAAGCAGCCTTTCACGGCCGAAACCCGATCAAGGCGCGACCTTGGGTTGACCGACGGGACCTTTGCCGCTGAGTTTAAGCCAGAGATAACTATACTCGAGCGCCGCTCGCTCAGCGGCTTGCACGAGGTCCGCGCTCGCGCTGTGCCCACCTTCGATATTCTCGTAATAGAGAAATGGCTTTTTGAGATCAGCCATGCGCGCGGCCATTTTTCGAGCATGTCCTGGATGAACTCTATCGTCCTTGGTCGAGGTGACAAAGAAGACTTCGGGATAGGTCTTCTTCTCATCGAGATTTTGGAAAGGAGAATAGCGACGGATGACGTCGGCCATCCTAGGATCGTCAGGACTTCCGTATTCGGCCACCCAACTCGCTCCGGCGAGGAGCTTGTGATAGCGCAGCATATCGAGCAGAGGCACCTGGCAGATGACGGCGCCGAACAGGTCAGGCCTTTGTGTAAAGCTCGCTCCCATCAGAAGTCCGCCGTTGCTCCCGCCTTGAATACCGAGATGCGCAGGGCTAGTGATTTTCTTTTTGATCAGATCTTCGGCGACGGCTGCAAAATCATCGAAGGCGCGCTGGCGATGTTCCTGCAGAGCGGCTTGGTGCCAAGTCGGTCCGAATTCTCCACCGCCGCGGATGTTGGCGAGCGCAAACACGCCACCGCGCTCAAACCAGAGCTTTCCACGGACCTCTGCATAGCTCGGTTGCATGGAGACTTCAAAGCCGCCGTAGCCGTAAAGCAGCGTTGGGTTTTGCCCTTTGAGCTCGATGCCCTGGCGATGCACCAGAAAATAGGGCACCTTGGTTCCGTCTTTGCTCGTGGCAAACTCTTGCCTGATCACCAGTCCATTCGATTGAAAGCGCGCGGGGACTTGAGCGATCAATTGCTTGGTGCGCTCCTTACCATCCATCGCATAGAGGCTTTCAGGTACGATAAAATCCTCGTAGGATAAGAGGAGACGGTTGGTCCATTCGTCGACCGAGACGAGCGAGATGGTTCCCTTATCCTCGAGGGGGAGAGCCTCGTTCACCCAACCTTGGCCGCTCTTATCTTTCTCATAGCTAAAACGCATCACTTTGCTGCGGACTTCATCGAGAATGCGCACGTATACATAGTCGAGACCGCGATCGATACCGGCGAGAGACTGCCGCGATGTCGGCGCGAAGACGAGCTGATAGGTGGGTTTGCCTTTTGCTACCATATCGGCGAGATCGACCGACAATAGCGCTCCCGCGGGATAGGATTCGATCGGCGAGCGATTGCTGAGAAGCATTTGCCCCCGATAGAGACCTTTCACTTCTACATCGACGGGCAGCGGCAACTTAATGAGCTTCTCGCCCTTGAGGTAATGGATCTCTGCGGTGTAAAAGCTGAGGGCGCGAGCCACAAAATTAAACATCTGGCCTTGATCGTGAACGCCGTAACCATCGACGGCAACGTCAGATTTTTCGCCTTTGAGCAGGACTGGAGATGTTTTCCAGGATTCTCCGCGCTTCCAGATGCGGACTTCCATCGGGTAACCAGAATCTGTCTGCGTCGATGCCTCGAGCGCAGTGTTGAGGAGCACGCGATCCGTATCGATCCAGGCTAAGGACGATTTGGAAGCGGGCAGCGTGAATCCACCCTCGACAAAGCTTTTCGTCGCCGTATCAAATTCACGATAAGATGAGGCGTCGCTGCCGCCTTCTGACAAGCGCACGAGGCAACGCTGGTAGGTCGGCGCCAGACATTGACTGCCGCCATATACATAGCTCTTTCCCTCTTTCGCGCCGAGCGCATCGATGTCGAGCATCGTTTCCCATTCCGGCTTGCCCCGCGCATAAGCATCCCAACTGGTGCGCCGCCAGATGCCGCGCACGTGATCGGCGTCTTGCCAGAAGTTATAGACGTGCGAGCCTTCGATGACGCCGAACGCGAGCTTATCTTTGGCTTGGAGGATTTTCAGAGCTTCGCTCTTAAATCCTTCGTAGGTCGGCGTGGCCCGCAGTTCTTTCAACGATCGATCATTCTGCTGGCGTACCCACGCGAGAGATTTCTCTCCTTGCAAATCTTCCAGCCATTCGTAGTCGGCATCTTTCTTTCCCGTCATGGCTCTGGCAACCCCTCCGTCTATGGGCAAAGTCGAAAGTAAAAGACTGAGCAGCACCGCTCCGCGAGCTCGCACGTTTAGCACCACGAACTGACCTCTCTTATGTCGTTTCAATGAGAGAGCCTCCGAGGATTTCGGAGGCTTTTCTGACGCTCAGATTACGAATTGTAAAGGGCCCTGTAAAGGCTTTTCGGCGGGCAAATCAAGGGCTTCGCCGCCTCTTTCGAGATCTGCAGTGACCCGAAAAAGGTGGCTCTCGTAAAATTATGTATGCAACTTGGCTCTGTTTAACCCTGGCTATCGGGGAGGTAAAGTCCCCGCGTCTCGCGAATCAGAGGACTCTTCTCTATGTGCCAAACATCCCGATTATACTCAGCAACTGTGCGATCAGACGAGAACCATCCGATGCGCGCGATGTTGAGCAATGCACTTTTTTGCCACTTCTGAGTGTTGCGAAACAAATCCTCAGCACGTCGATTCGCTTCGATGTAAGCAGGAAAATCAGCCAAATGATAAAACCGATCTCCATAGACCATCAGGCTGTCCCAGATGGGGCGAAACCGATCCCTGTCATGTTTTGCGTAGTATCCGCGTTGGATCGTATCGAGCACCGCCTTGAGGTCGGGATGGGAAGCATACCAGGCATGCGGCTGGTAGCCTTCGTTCTGCAGGGTGCGCAGCTGTTCGACGGTATGTCCGAAAATAAAAATATTGTCTTGCCCCACGTGTTCAAGAATCTCGATATTCGCTCCATCGAGCGTCCCGATGATCAGAGATCCATTGAGACAAAACTTCATGTTGCCTGTACCTGACGCTTCGGTACCTGCCGTTGAAATCTGTTCGGACAGGTCGGCGGCTGGAATAATCTGTTCAGCGAGAGAGACGTTGTAGTTGGGCAGAAAGATGACTTTGAGGCGATCGCGTGTCAGGGGATCACTGTTGAC
>CANJJY010000288.1 GCA_947474445.1 Oligoflexaceae bacterium | reverse complement strand
GCGGCATCAGCCACGCCCTCAGTCGTTTGCACGAAAGCCTTCCGCCGACTCTCAAAATAGAAGTCGAGACGAGCAATCTCGATGAAGTCAAGGAAGCTCTGGCCGCCGGTGCCGATATCATCATGCTCGATAACATGACGACCGATCTGATGCGGCAAGCGGTGGAACTCATCAAGGGACGGGCTTTGATCGAAGCATCGGGTAACGTTCGATTACACAATGTCAGGGACATCGCGAGCACGGGCGTCGATTTCATTTCTACCAGCTCCGTCATCACCGGGGCACGCTGGTCGGATCTCTCGCTGCTCTTCGATCTATGAAGATTTTCAAATTCGAACAGATTGGTTCCACTTCGGATCACGCTCTCAACCTGCTGGCCACGGGCGCGGAGACGGCGCCTTTTGCCGTTGTGAGTCGCGCGCAAACAGGCGGTCGCGGGCGCAGTGGTAAGAGCTGGGAAAGTCCGGTCGGTGGTCTCTACCTCACACTGGTGATCGAGCGGCTTCCACCCTCGCAGTTGAGTCAACTGCCCATCTGCGTGTCGATCGCCATCGCCCAGTGGATCTGGCTCCAGTACAAAATTCGTTTGACCATCAAATGGCCAAACGATCTTCTCTACGCCGGCGCTAAGCTCGGCGGTATCCTCTGTGAAAGCAGTGTCCAAGGCAATGTCTGGGGCCCTCTCCTCATAGGGATCGGTCTCAATATCAAGTCCGCGCCGACCCTCAGTGATCAAAGGACAGTCTGTCTCGAACAGCTAGTCCCCGTCGATCACGATATTCTCAACCTCGCAGCCGAGCTTGCTACGTATCTCTCATCGCAGCTGGTCGATCCCCATTTGATCGAGGAGTTTCATCGCTATGGAATTGAAGAGGGTCAGATATGGAAAGCAGAAGATGGGACGCTCGCGGCGACGGCAGGGCTCGATCCCGCCGGACATCTCCAGATTCGGGAGCTCGCGACGGAAGCGCTGCACACCATCAGCAGCGTTCGCCATGATTGGCGTTGGATCTATCAGAATCCATCTGCAAGTCCTCTCCTCGTCTGCGATGTCGGCAATACTCTGTGTAAGGTCGGAATTTTCGCCGCAGCCGATGAAAAGGAGCCTGAGCTCTTTCGCTTTACACTCCAGGGTCAGACGCAGAGTGAAAGGGATGTCCTTTCCACTCGAATAAAAAGTCTGGGTCTCCCCGAAGCCTGGCCGGTTCATGCCATCGCCGTGCGCGATACCCTGCTCGATCCTCTGCGCAGTTGGCTGAAGAGTATGGGGCTGCGCCTTCAGCTGGTGCCTAAGCGGCCTCTAAAGGTTGATTTTTCGGCCTATCGATTCGATGAGTTCGGGATCGATCGCCTGGCTTTATCTGAGGCGGCTCGGAGCCAGTTTCCCGGCGAACATAAGCTGGTGATCAGTGCAGGAACAGCGGTCACGATCGAGGTGATCGATGCGTCCGGGCATTATCTAGGTGGCTATATTCTGCCTGGTCTGCAGACCAAACTGAGTGCCTTGCATCTGAGGACGGGACGCTTGCCTTTGATCCAGCTGACCGATATTGATCCTTCTGCCATCGTCGGGGCGAAACTGCTCGGTGATGATACCCGCAGTGCGATGCTGCGGGGAGTCTTGCGAGAAACCCAACTGGCTATTCGGGGTCTGAGCGCTGCTTTAGCGGAAGAGACGGGCCTTGCTCCATGGCGCATCATCTGCACCGGTGGCGATGGCGAGTTTTTAAGCCAACTATTGAACGCTGACTACGATCCTCATCTGATCCTCAAGGGTATACAGACTATGGTCCTCGGTGGGACGTTCTGAGGCGTCCGACAAACGAACGAGCATTGTGAAAGTCAGGGCGGTCCCCCGCGTGGTGCATCGCCCAATAAGAGAGTTCTCCTCCTCTATGCTCGAGCACAGCAGTCAGACTATAGTAGTAAAAATCAGTCGAAAGAAAATGCACGGGCCAGGGAATCTCGACAGTCAGGGTCATCATCTCAGCTGTTTTCTGCCAGTCCAGAGGTCGTCGGAGATGCATGATTCTCGCGTTTGAACTTAGCTTTTGGCGATAATCACTGAAATCATAATGGGCCCAATCTGTACTCGGACTAAAGTTCCACTCGTCATAGATGCTTTGATCACCATCTTTTAAGAATATCTCAAAGCAAGTACGCTTCCAGAGTTCATCCCGCCGACTGCCATTGGAATGGACTGGCCAGACGAGAGCATCTAAATTGCCGTGCAAGCGATAGACGAGCCTCAATCCCTCGGGCCTCGCCTCGATCTCAGCTTCTAGAGATAAAGCTTCGCCCGCTAGCGGAGAAAAGGGGGAGAGCTTATGAGTCTGCATCTTCACGGTCGGTGACTCCTGAACTGAAAGGTCCTTTAGCGATATTAGGAGGCTCGGACGTTCAGGGGCAAGGTAAATCGCCGGAAGGGATCAGATCACTTCTTTCAGTTCGATCGAAACAAAGGTGCAGTCGTCTTGAGCCGGATGATCACTCCAGATCTTCTGACCTTCGGCTTCGACCGACGCGGTCACTTCCTTGGCGCTTGATTTGCCTTGCAGGAGATTTTTGAGAACACGGGCACTGAGCATCTCTCCGCGTGGACCGGAGTTTTCAGTGAGACCATCCGTATAGAAAAAGAGAATGTCGCCGGATTGAAGCTGGAGGTACTGTTTGCCGAAGTTGGTATCGGTCGTGCCGCCGAGCGGCGAACCGCCCCTTAAAACGCCGCGGGCCAGCCCTTTGGAGATCAGATAGAAAGCATTGTGACCGGCATTCAAATAGTAGCATTCTAGCGTCATGAGATTGATCGAGCAGACGCACATCGTCATATGCATTTTGCCGGTGCTCATATCGCGAATCATATGATTCAAATCTTGCGCGATCCATTCGAGGAGAATGGCTGGCGATTCATGCTGTCGGTCGGCCCGAGCGAGAGACGAACGCAGAGCGCCTGCGACGGCGACGCTGAGAAGGGCCGAAGGAAGTCCATGTCCCGTGACGTCGCCTATGTAGAAAAAGAGAGTCTGGTGGATCGCATCGTAGTGATAGCCATAGAGATCGCCGCCGATCTGTTCGGCTGTTCGATAGGAAGCAGCGATGGCGACGCCGGGCACCTGCTGCAGGCGTGGGAGGAGGGCCTGCTGGATGGTGCGAGCGTCTTCGAGGCTGCGGAGCAGAATAGCGCCGCGCTTGCGAGCTTCGGCATCCAATTTGATGGCATAGCTCCACTTGTAACCTAGCGCGACGGAAAGCAGGATCGATTCGATCGCTGCACCGACGAAGACCGCCCATTCATTATTCAATTGATAGGGGATCAAATCAAGTACGCTGCCTATCGTTATCGCCGTACCGACGATCAGACTCAGCCACGCTCCAAAAAAGAGATAGGCGGGGCGATAGTTGCGAAGGCAAGCGCGGATCGAGAGATAGGTGATCAGCGCTGTCGTGAGCATGACATGAATGGGAATGATGAGAGCAGACAGATGGATCACATCGAAAAACAAGGTCAAAAGGCTAAAGCTTCCCAGTGCGATGCTGCCCAGACATAAGTCATCGACCCAACGGGAGGTCCCCCAAATGCGTAGAAATTGACAACAATAGGCGAGGGCAAAGACTGAACTCAGCTGACCAAAGGCCAGCATGATCTTATCGACGATCGTGTTCTGTAGAAAATCCATCGGGAAGAATTGGGTATAAACGCCGGTATAAGTTGCTTGCCACGCGATAAAGCTAAAATTGAAGATGACATAGAGAAAGACGTCCAGGCGCCGGAGACTGAGAAAGAGAAAGAGATTGTAAGCGCCCATGGCGAAGAGAATGCCAAACAGCAGGCTCAGAAAAAACAGATCGTTACTGTGATGCTTCTGAAAGGACAGAGGATCCCAAAGAAGCAAGGCGTGCGCGTTGCCTGTCATATTCTGGGTGCGAAGGTAGATGTGCGTGAGGCCCGGCATTAAGGTGAGTTCGATCGCAGGGTGGCGGTGTTGAATTTCGTGGATTTTAAAGTTGACGGTCTCGTCGGCTTTCTTTTCAAAGGCATTTCCATCGGATTCTACGATGAAGAAGCTCTGCTGATCGGGTCCGATCAGATGATTCTCTATGATCAAGGTCCGTTTGCTTTCGAAGGGATTCAAAAGAATGAAATGGCTCCAGAACGCCGAGGTTGTCACGCCGAAATTGGGGAATTCGGTGGTGCTCGGATAGAAAGTGAGATCCTTCACTTCTGCAAAAGTCAATTGGCCGGTTTCATCTTCGAGCAGTTCGCTGCGCATACCGAGAGTGCGGCCTGTCATCGTCTCATGAATCGTCAATGGAATGGGATTCGTTCCAGCGTTCGCCACGCTGCCCATCATACTCAGAGCGATTGTGATCAAAAGGTAAAACATGCGCCTGCGCTTCTCGTCCTCAGATTCAGGAGTTCCTGAAGAGAGAGATCGGATCTTTTCCTAAAAATATGAGGGGTTAAAAGTGCAAAAGATTCGACTTCATAGGGCTGCACCGTGGCTGCTTGGGAGCCTGTCTATCGATTGGCCGGAGGTCAAAAGTCAAGCCTTTCGCAAATAGTCCGAAGCCTTTAGGGGAAGGGCTGTCAGCTCAGCAATTTCCTCGGGGTAAGACCTCAGATCGAACCCTGCATAAAGTCTCCAGGAGAGATTCCCTATGGAACCGATGCGTCGCCTTAAAAGTGGTATTTTCGTCGCTGCTATGAGCAGCCTGTGGGCGTGTTCGCCCAAGCAAGAGGACTTGAGGCAAAAGCTGCCTCGCTCAGAGTCTTTGTCGCCCGACGAAGCCGCTCCCGAAGCAGCGCCTGAATCCATTCCAAGCCGCGAGCTGCCTCAACTCCAGACCGCGCCGGCCAGCGTGAGCCAGGCCCCTCTCGAGCGGGTCCAAGGATCGAATCCGAAGGCTAAAAATAGCGATGATAGGACCAATGAACCGACGGAAGCTAAGACCGAGGCACCTTCCCCCCTTCCTCAGGGCATCTTGGGCAAGGGGGCAGCACCCTCTGTTCCGGTCATCGTGATGCCCGGTTCTAACCTCGTGAGTCACGGTCCCCAGCTTCAGATCGTTGGGAACTGTGCGAGTGGCATTGTGATTTTATCGGGAGATATCAGTAAGGATGAGATGTTGATCCCAGGCGGGCAGCTGGAGACTGACTGCATCGATGGAAACTTCAGCTTCACCTTGAGAAAGAGCCAAGCCGGATCTTATACCTTTGAAGTGCGGGCACAAAACGTATTGAGTGGAGTGCAGTCGGCCGGAGCCCGTCTCTACTGGACGCTCGATGATGCTGCTCCTCTCGATCCAGTCCTGACCTTGCCGCGGAGCTCGCCTTTCAGTTCAGGTTCTGGTGTCCTCGACATCGCGGGAACTTGTGAAAATGGAGCGCGTGTCAACCTAAGTGGCGCTGTGGATGCGCAGACCATCTGTGAAGGTGGGACCTTTCGCTTGCGCGTGTCTAAGACGCAAGATGGACTCTATGATTTTTATATTCAGCAGACCGATCTCTCCGGCAACTCTTCAGGCGTGGTCAGCCTCCGCTGGCAACGAGATTCGACTCTGCCACCGGCGCCGCAGCTTCTATCGCCAGGTCCTAGCGTTCTCCAAAGTGAATCATGGCTTGAGATCAAAGGAAGATGTCTCGATGGGATGCTCGTCAGCCTGCGCGGTGATGTGGCCCCGTCTGACATCGACGGTGGACGGGGAGCGCTGGACGAGCCGTGTTCCGCCTCTCAGTTCGAGTTCAAGGTAGGCAAGTCACAGGATGGAATCTATCATTTGGAACTGCTGCAGACCAATCCAAGCAACGGCTTTTCTTCCGAAGCGGTGAACCTCACGTGGACCCTTGATACCCAAGTTCCGGCTCCGGTGGAGGTGACTTCACCGGCCAGCCTCTCTTTAGTTTCAGGCGGCCAGGACCTGCGCATCGATCTGAGCTGTGAAAGAGGAGCTTGGGTTTCTGTTTCGGGCGATGCCAACGAGCGTCAGCGCTGTGATAGCGGAAGTCTCAGCTTTCTGGTGAACGCGAGCAGCGATGAGACCTATCGCTATCAAATC
>CANJJY010000287.1 GCA_947474445.1 Oligoflexaceae bacterium | reverse complement strand
TCCTCGGCGAAGTGCCGCGCATGCGACTCGTGCAGCGCGGTGAATTTGAGTTCAAACCTGGCATCGACGTGACGCCTGCGGCCGAAGTGAAGGGCCTGGAATTTGATTACGTAATTATTCCTGACGCCAATTGGGGAGTTTATCTGAATAAGTCTGAGGATCGCCGGCTTCTGCACGTCGCAGCCACCCGCGCCATCCATCAGCTTTGGATTATTTCCGTCGGCCGGGAAGCTGCGATTCTCCCCCTTGTATGTGAGGACTAGCGATGAAAATCTTTTGCTGTCTGGCCTTGTCGTGGATCTGCGCTTCTGAACTCTCCGCAGCTGAACCGGGAGCCTGGAAGCCTCTCGACCATGAAACTTTTGAGAAGCTGACCTTCAGTGATCTGCCCGCTACGAGTTATGAGCAGAAAGATGGCCAACTCAAAATCGACGTAAAGCAATCGGCAGCGGCATGGGTGCTCGCTTTTCCTACAGCGCGACCGCTCCATGCGCTAGGTTTTGAGTGGAAAAGCAGCGTAGAGAGTCTCGTTCCTTCTGCAGAAGCGGAAGAAACCAAGGCTGGAGACGACGCTATTTTGCGCATTGGCCTTCTTCTAGCAGGCCCCGCACCGACTGTACCTTTTTTTGCACCGGCTTGGATCAAAGCCGTCAAGAAATTGATGAAGCAGGGTTCAGATCGCATGGTTTACCTCACCGTCGGAGCCAAGCATAAGCCAGGCCAAGAGTGGAAGAGTCCCTATGCGAGCAGCATTGAGAATCGCGCTCTGGCGTCTGAAGCTGGTGCTGATGGCTGGAAGAAAACAATCTTTAAGCCCGAAGCACCAATGCAGGTCGTGGGCCTTTGGCTCATGTCGGACGGCGACAACACCAAGCAGAGTTTTCAGGTTGAACTGAGGAATTTGACTTGGGAGTAGACAAAAAAAAGCTCCTGCAAGCAGGAGCAGCATGAGCTTTTGCCTAACAAGAGCGCGGCATCATTCCCAAAGAGATTGAACCACGGTCTTGATGCACTCATCGAGGGCGACGTAGAAATTGCCGTCGAGCACATACTGCCATCTCACGATTTCTTCAGCGCTCGAGTATCCTGGTATCGTGCAACTCACATCATAAGTCGGCAAGACAGGAGCCGACTCGCCGTTCGTGTCTGGCTCCACTTCCAAGCCGATCTGGAAGGAAACTTTGGTTTCTTTCGCTTCCGCATCGAATTGAACATTCTTAAATACAAAAGAATAAGGACCTTCGCACCAGGCATCACCACAGGTTTGATCGATGACGTGGAGAACGCGCAGGGCTTCAGGATCGGATGCCGACGCTGGAGTCGCCAGAGCAAGAGGAGAGGCTGTTAGAAAACTGAACATAGCAGCCTTTGAAATAATTTTCTTCATGAGCAAAAACCTTTTACCAGAACGTATAGCGGCTCGGGGTTTACCGAACCTTTATACGTTGACTAACACAAAGCGAGCAGAGACGCTAGCGACATACACTCTCGCGCCTCTCTATTTGTCTTTATAATTGGGCTCCTAGACAGGCGCAATCTTGCGAAAAAATATGATTGGTCGAAAGGCCAATAAAATAAGTGTCTCGGTGAGCGCGAAGAAACCCCTCGTCTCTTTCTTTATCGACTCTTTTTATTCGTATATTCATCTATGATTTTTAAGACGGACCGGCTATGTTGCGGCGAAATTTACTCATTGAATCCTGCACACTGAGGATTCAGGTCCCGCAGCCAAGGACAACTTTCATGAAAAAAGTTCTCGATTTCGGTCCGCTCATCCGTACGCAACTTTTCTTGATGACGTGCATGTGTTTCATTGGCCTCACTTTTTCTGCAGTATCACCCGCCCAGGTCACGACCGCCAGTCTCCGCGGTGTCGTCGTCGATTCCAAAGGCGAGCCAGTGGACGGCGCAACCATCCAGCTTGACATGGCCGCCAGTCAGGCGCTGAAGAGCAGTGTGAGTAACAGCAAGGGCGAGTTCGCCTTCAACGGCCTCAGAGTCGGTGGGCCTTACGCCGTGACCGCCAAAAAGAGTGGCCTCACGCCGGGTCAGCAAACCGGATTGATGCTGAAAGCGGGTAGCAACGAATCAGTCACTTTGACACTCACAGGCACAGAAGTCATTCAGGTCGTCGGGACGCGCTCGGCACCGGTATCGGCGAAGGCTTACTTCGGGGCCTCAGATATTAGAAACGCGCCCTCGACCAGCGGTGATCCGAAAGATATCGTCCGCACCTCCCCTGACGTCGTGGTCGATGGCCAATCGATGAGCATCGGTGGAGCGAACAATCGCTTCAACAGCATCACCATCGATGGCATTCGCCAGGATGATGATTTCGGTCTTAACGCCAACGGCTATCCCACGAAGAGAAGTCCGATTTCCCTCCAGTCGGTGGCGGAAATCACGGTCGAGCGTTCGCCCTTCGACGTTCGCTTCGGCAGCTTTCTGGGCGGAAACGTCAATATCGTGACCAAGTCCGGAACCAATGATTTCGAAGGTACCGTGTCGACCACCTACGGCAGCTCGAAGCTAGCTGGCAAAAAATCAAAGGACTCGAAAGCGGGATCCGATTTCTCCGAGCAACGCCTGGGCTTTACCCTCGGCGGACCCATCATCGAAGACAAGCTGCATTTTTTCGTCAGCGCCGAAGGTCTGAAAGCGACCGCCCCTAACGTCAGCGGGCCTGCTGGCTCCGGACAACCGCGCGTCGCCAAGTCAGTCACGACCGCCGACGTCGCGCGCGCTCAAGATATCGCAGCCAACGTCTATGATTTCAATGCGGGGACGACGGGCAGCTCTTTAGACGAAGACGACCTCAAGCTGCTCGCTAAAGTCGATTGGACCATCAGCGATGCCCATCGTTTGGAAGCAAAATACCAGCACTCGACCGGCAGTTCGATCAAGCCAGGACTGGCGACGGACACGCGTCTCTTTCTGACTTCGAACTGGTACAAAGCGCGCGACACGCTCGACACCGCTTCGCTGCGATTGTTTTCTGACTGGAGCAGCGAACTCTCCTCAAAGTTGGAACTGAGCAAGAAGAAAGTCGTATCGGAGCAAACGCCTTTGGAAGGCAATGGCTTCATGTCGGCTGAGATCACCACCGCCGACAAGGGCAGTATATTCCTTGGTCCCGACAAATTCCGTCACACCAACGAACTCGAAAACGAAAGCGTCCATATGGGCGGCGAACTCAATTACCTGCTCGGCGATCATCAGCTCACGGGCGGTCTTGAGAACGACAAGATGGATATCTTCAACTTGTTCGTCCCTGGATCGAACGGTGTGGCAAAATACGCAAGTCTCGACGACTTTGCTGCCAAGCGCCCGAGCGAACTTTCCTACACCAACGCCGTTACTAACGATCCGCGGGATGCAGCAGCGAATTTCACCTACGGCGTCACCTCGCTTTACGCGCAGGACGAACTGCACATCGATTCACGCTGGACGGCTCGCTACGGCCTTCGCAGCGAACTTTACCAAGCGAGCGAGACCATCCCTCGCAACGATACCTTCGTCGATCGCTATGGCTTTGACAACACGTCGACGGTCAGCGGCAAGCAGGTTCTCCTCCCGCGCCTCGGCGTCAGCTACAAGGCTACCGACCGGGCTAGCTTTCGCTCGGGAGTCGGCCTCTATGCGGGTGGTACTCCCAACGTTTGGATTTCGAACACCTACACCAACACGGGCGTCGATACAGACACGGAAGTCACCAAGACCGCCGATGGCTTTGATGGACGGAATATTCCAGACGCTGTGAAAAGTCGCCTCGAAGCCGGAGCAGGTAACGTCGATGCTCTCGATCCCAACTTTAAAATTCCTCAGACCTGGAAATTCTCGGTCGGATCGAACTATCGCTTCGATATCCCCCTCCTCGCTGACAACGTCATGCTCGACTTCGATTATACCTATAGTAAAGTTCGTTATGGCCTGCTTTGGAAGGATCTGCGTCGCAATCTCGCCAGCATCCCCAACAATCAGCCGACAGCTGTCGGTCCTGACGGCCGCGACCTCTACGACACCGATGCCGCTAATAAGTTGGATACGGACTTCAATCCCAATCGCGGATACGACATCCTCTTGACCAACACCGACAAAGGCTATGGTCACACCGCCAGCGTCACCGTCAGCAAAAATTTCTCGTCTGGCTTCAACCTGGGCACTTCCTACGCCTGGCAGCGCATCTTCGAAGTGAATCCCGGTTCGAGTTCCGTCGCCTCGAGCAACTATGGTTTGATGGGCATTGAAAAAGATCCCAACAATCCGGGCCTCACCCGTTCGAGCTTTGAGCGTACTCATCGCTTTCTTTTGACGGCTGGTTACAGCAAGGATTACTTCCAGGGTCTCGACACCTCATTCAATCTCTTCTTTGAACGTCGTTCGGGTCAGCCTTACAGCTTTACTTTCGGTGGAAAAAGCAACGAGGTCGGTGGATTATTTGGCGAACCTAGCGAAATTGCCTCGCAGAACCGCATGCTCTTCTACGTCCCTCGCGGAGACGGAAGCGATGTTACCCTTGATGGCATCGATCAAGCGTCCTTCGATAAGTTTTTGAAGGATAATGGCCTCGAGAAGTATCGTGGAAAGATTGCCCCTAGAAATGCGTTTACCAGCAACTGGGTTGATCTCGTCGATGCCCGCGTCAGCCAAGAACTTCCCACGTACAGCGCGACGAAGAAAGCCCGTCTGGTTTTCGACATCAAAAACCTTCCTAACCTCATGAATAAGAACTGGGGCCAGGTGAGAACACCGTCGACTCTCACGCGCGTGGTCGATGTGAAGTATGATGCAGCCAGCGGCCGCTATGTCTATAGCCGCCTCAATACAGGTAATTTGCAGAACCTCGATGCAGTGGAATCGATCTGGAGAATGCAGATTGCCGCGATCTATGAGTTCTAAGACCTCCTGGATCGGAATTTATTAAGACGAAGACGTCCCCATCGACCTCCGATGGGGACTTTTTTTTGCTCAGGGCTGCTTGGTCTGCTGCTCACTTTTTTCTGTGATCTTGGCCTCTCCCAGATCGGGAATCATCTGACTATTCTTAACGATCTGCCGATAGACTCCTTCTGACAGCGCGCCGATCTTTTTGGGGTCGACGGAATGATCGTGACCCTTGACCAGGGCCGCGACCGCATCGGGAAGATGGCCATCCCAGAGGCGTTTCCACTGATAACAGGACTTATCATCTCGAGGACATTGCCGGCTGATCGTCTTGAAGCCGTGCACATCGAGCCAGCCTTGCAGACGCGCATCGATGTAACCGTGCAAGCGATAAAAGAAGGGATTCACGTGGGACGTGTAGGTCCCGCTGAGACTGTTGTTAGCTGGATGATTGAAGGCAGGATATTTGTTGGGTTGACTCATGATTTCCTGGAGAGTCGGAGCATACGAGGGATACCACTGAGTGGGATGAGACCAGGTCGTATGCATGAGATTGTGGATGTTTTCTTCGAGCCACAGCCCGTACTGACTCAGCGTCTTTTCTTTGATGAAGGCTGGATCGATCGCTTGCCGATGCAATTCCATCAGCGTTTTGTACTGGCCTTCGACATAAACTTTTTGTGCAGGATCACCGTAGGCAGGGATTCCATAGACAGGATCCGTCGGCTGCGGCGGCTCACTCCAGGCATCGTACATCTCTGCTCCAAGATATTCTTTGAGGGCCGTGAGCATCTGATGATGCATGGCTAAGAACTCTTCACCCTTCTGCTTCGGGTCCCCCGAACCGCCGGTATCGCGGCCCCATTCCAAACCGAGCTTGCTTTTGATCTCGGCTCTTTCTTCAGGCGAAAAATCGCCCCATCCGTTTCTGATGCCGTGCCAGAGAAAGTGCCAGGCGCGTACCTCGGGCTTGGCCATCAATTCAGCCATTTTCTTGTCGCGCGCATCCAGATTCACAGCCTTGGGGACGGTGATCTGAAAACCGAGGTCCTTGGCTTCGACGCGCGCATTGAAGATGGCCAGAACGCAATGCAGGCCGGTCTTGAAGCTGGGACTGCTTTCATAGGGAGTGACCGAGATGCGCAGCCCAGCGATTTTCTGCGTCGGTTCGTTGAGGAGAAATCGGGAACCACCGACGACAGAACCACCAAAGACAGGCTGAGCCTGCCCATCGGTGATCTTGGTCACGCTCAGT
>CANJJY010000286.1 GCA_947474445.1 Oligoflexaceae bacterium | reverse complement strand
GGAAGTGGCGTCTCCTGATTTGAGCATGATCGACGCCTTCCGGATGGCTGACAATGTGCTGGTGAACGCTGTCAAAGGAATTTCTGACATCATCAACATTCCAGGTCAAATCAATGTCGACTTTGCCGATGTAAAGGCTGTGATGTCATCGATGGGACTTGCCCTCATGGGTATCGGTCTTGGTGAAGGACCCAATCGTGCGCAAGAAGCGGCTCAAAGAGCTATCTCATCGCCTCTTCTGGAAGATATCAGTATCGAGGGAGCCACTGGCCTTTTGATTAACATCACTGCAGGTGAAAGCCTTTCGATTATGGAAGTCAACATTGCCTGCTCCATCATTCAAGAAGCAGCCCACGAAGACGCCAACATCATCTTTGGAACCGTCATCGATGAGAATATCGGCCAGCAGCTGCGGGTGACCGTGATTGCTACTGGCTTCTCAAGTCGCGACCTCGATAGCGCACGTGAGCAGAGCGTCCAAAGAGCAAAGCGTGGCCTCTATATGCCGAAGCCTCCAGCCATGACGATTCCGTCGCCAGCGCCTCGAGCGAGCGAATCACGCCGCGAAGAGCGGTCTACTCCCATAGAGAAAACCATCCCTTATGCACCGGTTCCGCCTCAGACCCCTTCAATTGAATCAAAAATGCGTCCTGAAGAGAGTTTAGCTCGCCTGACCATGCAGACCGTTCCAGATGTTCACGTTTCGTCAGATTTTTTTCCTGAATCTCCTCTGAGCGATCATCGGATCGAAGGTGCACGTGCCGCCCCCCTCCAAGCCGACGAGATGGAAGGCCTCGACGCCGCTGAATTTATAGCTCCCTTAGAAAAAAGTGGTGCAACGAGTCAGAGCGATGAGATGGACCGTAAGATTGATGAAGCTTTGAAAATAGCTGAACAATTGAGCAAAAATCCAGCCTCTCATAGCGAAGAGGAAGATCTCGATATCCCTTCCTTTCTAAGAAAATCGAATAAAGATCTTTCTCTGTCTTGACCTCAATTTTTGATAAATTAAAATGCCTTATTCTTCCCATGGAAGAATAAGGCATTTTTTCTATTTGGACCTTGATTTGAGACTTTTCCCATACTCAGTGCGGCGGTACCTCTGGGGCACCTGCCGTCATTGATTCCTTAAATCGACGCGTTTGTCTGGGCAAAGCATTGAACATAGGGTTGTTCAGTGCGGCTTCAGGTGCTCGTTGATGGCCAATCGTAAGAAGGTCTCGCAGTTGCGGCAAATCCTTCTGCGATCGTCGGTTTAAGCTTTCTATCAATGGCGCCAAGGTCTGTCCAAGCAGTCCCCGTAATGCAATATGCGTCCCCTTACCTATCCCTTGAGAGATATAGCGGAACATGTCTTCGAGGGCGAGTGCTTCCCCACCATCGATCTCGAGCAGATAAGCACTCTCGCGCATTTCCAAATCAATCAATTTAGTGATTGTTTCACATAGATCAAAGACGTGAATGGGCGCAAGCTTTTCGCGACAGCGTGGTACCGGATAAAACCAGGGAAAGCGCATTAATCTTTCAATCGTCGATACGAAGCGATCTTTGGCGCTTAAATCACTGAACACCAAGGACGAACGGAGGATGATTTTTTCTGGAATGCGTGAATTCAATATCACTGCTTCAGCAAAGTATTTTTCCTGAAGATACCATGACTCGGCATCTCGCCTGGCGCCGAGGGCACTCAAGAAAATGATTCTTTGCGTTCCAGCCTCTTCCATGGCCTGGACCAGATTTTTCACCATCTGAATGTTGCGGCTATCTTGCTTAGTCCCTTCGTGGCCCCACAGAGCTTCTTCCCACCGTGAGTGGAAAGACTGGCTCCAGGCCAGGTGCACCACGGTCTTTGTATTATGCAGGGCACTTGGAAGGAATTCTGGCCGCAAAATATCAGCAAATATAGGCGTTGTGTATGCCATCGCCTCAGGTAGATGGGCATTGTAGAGGCTAACGACCGGCCGATGCTTTTCCGCGAGGCGCCTGAGAAGAGCTTTGCCAACAAAACCAGCCGATCCAGCGACTAGCAGAGTCTCCTTTTCCGAGTCGGACTGGGGAACTTTGCTCACGTTTAGTCTCCCGTGGGAACGTGCTTTGATCACTCGAGGATATCATAGACTTGGAGGGTTCGCGCAGCTACCTCGTCCCATGTTGCAAAAGTGAGACAGCGTGATTGGCAAGCCTTCTTCCAGTCAAACGTCGTCTGTGTCATATCAATAATGGTATCGACCCACTGTTGAATGCTTGAGCTCCTTGACATTCCCTGCCCAGCCTCCCCCACAGTCTCGTCTATTCCACTTCCTTGAACGTAGAGAACAGGCACCCCGCTTTGAATTGCTTGAGCTGCAGGGAGGCAGTAGCCTTCCCAAAGACTGGGATGAACGTAGACATCGCTGTGGTCATGCAGAGCTTGCAGCTCATTATCGCTGATTTGTTGATGAATCCTTAGTCTTTCTGCAAGGTGCCCAAAGTCTTGCCCGAGCCTTTTCGCCCCTCCTGCATCGGTAACAACATCCCACGAAAAAGAGTGAGGGAGCATCGCAAGGAGCTGCCCGACCCATGTAAGGCGCTTGTAGGTTTCGTCGCGGCTGATTGTCAAAAGTCGGCGGTTCGATCCCTGACTGTCTTTTTCGGCCCGTGAAAGGGAGATTGGAGTCAACGAAGAAGAGGCTTCCAAGCCGTTCGGAACGAGCCGTGTTCGCCCTCTCACCTCTGGAAATAAGGTCAGTAGACTCTCCTCCGTCCATCGCGAGACGCAAATGACGAAATCCGCACGCTTTAATGCGCGGGGCATTTGCCAACGCAGGAATGTCGATAAGTTTTGGGAAACAACGCGGGGTTCCAAGAACGGAATCATATCGTGAACGGTCAGCACCTTCCGCCAAGGCCATCTCGAGTTAGTAGTAGGGAGGTTGAAATTGCTGAGACCATGAATCACACCACGTCTGACCTCACCGAGATCATTGAGCTGCCGCGATGCACGCCAAAGTGAAAAGGGTTTGAACCGCATCCAGTCCGCCTGCCAAGGAGAAGGCGCGAGAGCAAGCTGCTTTGCAAAGGCGGGATCAAGCTTCGGGTGAGACGGAAGGATATGAGGTATGAAGCCCCGGTTAGCCAAAGCCCTATTCAGCTCAAAAGCGTGTCGCCCCACACCTGAAAAGCGCGACTGCAATCCAAAGCTATCCCAAACAATAGTATGTTCCATGGGGCAGCCTCTGAAAAAGGTATGATATGAGAGAGTCAGCTATACTTCTGCGAGGATGATAGGAAGAGCGTGCGAAATCGGCAATACTTTAAACGAGCAGGAGGAAACAGAGGAAAGCACGCAGCTTTCCTCTTGAGTTCATAAGCTTTAACCTTGGAGTCGTGCCGTGCTTGCCATGGTGGCAGCAATGAAGACGCGGGTTTCCGCTCGCTTCAGTGACCGATTGGCTCGCTCTAGATCAAGTGAGGTCTCAAGTTGAGATAATCTCTCTGAAGCTCGCTTGAGTGCTTGCTCGGCCCGGCCTGCATCGATCTCCTGAGCCTTTTCAATCACATCCGCAAGCACGTTGACTTGGTTATTCTCTACCTCAACGTATCCACCCGCGATAAAAAAACGTTCGTTATCACCGGCGTCTGAGCTCAGAACCACAACTTCCCCTATGTCCAACTCAGCAATCATCGCTGCATGGTCAGGAAGTATGGTCATATAACCCAGAGTACCAGGCAATGTAATCGCAGTCGCCCGGATGGCCATCAGCTGACGGCTTGGCGACAGCACCTTGAGCTCAAAACTGGATGCTGCCATATTAAATTCCGCTACTTATTGGATGTTCTTCGCTTTTTCGACTACTTCTTCAATTGTTCCGACATACAGGAAAGCTTGCTCGGGAATATGATCGTATTGACCATCGCAGATCCCCTTAAAGCCACGGATCGTATCGGAGCGCTTCACATATTTGCCGGGGTTTCCAGTAAACTGCTCGGCAACAGTAAATGGTTGGCTCATAAATCTTTGAATCTTACGAGCCCGCGCAACCGTCAGCTTATCTTCTTCTGAGAGCTCATCCATTCCCAAAATCGCAATGATATCGAGAAGTTCTTTATATCTGTTCAGGATGGCTTGAACGCGTCGTGCCGTCTGATAATGCTCTTCTCCGACCACGTTTGGATCGAGCATCCGGGAGTTGGAGCCCAGCGGATCGACAGCCGGGTAGATCCCAAGCTCAGCGATCTGACGTGAAAGAACGGTTGAAGCATCCAAGTGAGCAAAAGTTGTCGCCGGAGCCGGATCCGTATAGTCATCCGCGGGTACGTAGACAGCTTGAACAGATGTAATCGAACCGTTGTTCGTGGTCGTAATGCGTTCCTGCAGTTCACCCATCTCGCTGGCCAGAGTCGGTTGATATCCTACCGCTGAAGGGATACGGCCTAACAGCGCCGAAACTTCAGAGCCCGCCTGGGTAAACCGAAAGATGTTGTCAATAAACAAGAGAACATCTTGGTTCTCTTCGTCACGGAAGTATTCAGCGATCGAAAGCGCACTTAATGCAACCCGCGCCCGCGCGCCCGGTGGCTCGTTCATTTGACCAAAGACGAGAGCTGTCTTATCGATAACTCCCGAATCTTTCATTTCGTGATAAAGATCGTTACCTTCACGCGTTCTCTCGCCAACTCCACCGAAAACCGAAAAACCGCCGTGGTGAGTTGCGACGTTGTTGATCAGTTCGAGGATAAGGACAGTCTTGCCAACGCCCGCTCCACCGAACAGACCAATTTTACCGCCCTTTGCATAGGGGGCGATCAGGTCTACAACTTTAATTCCAGTTTCAAGAACCTCTGTTTGAACGGAAAGTTCGGTGAACTTTGGTGCATCTCTGTGGATAGGATAGCGCTTTGTCGCGTGTACTGGGCCCGCATCATCCACTGGCTCGCCGATCACATTGAGGATCCGGCCAAGAGCCGCTTTGCCAACTGGAACAGTAATTTGGCCGCCGGTGTCGTTGACTGGGGTTCCCCGCGTCAGACCTTCGGTACTATCCATGGCAATCGTCCGGACAACGTTTTGGCCTAAGTGCTGCGCAACTTCTAAAACGAGGTTGTTTTCCTCTTTATTAATCAGAGGGTTAGTGAGTCGCAAAGCATTGTAAATGGGGGGTAGTACGCCCGAAGGAAACTCTACGTCGACAACCGGTCCCATGACCTGAACTATAGTTCCCGCTTGCATATGTATCTCCTTGATCAATGTATTGAGAATTCAGATTACAGAGCCTCGGCACCGCTGATGATTTCAATCAGCTCTTTAGTAATCGCAGCCTGGCGTGCACGGTTATACTGCAACGTCAATTTACGAATGACTTCCTTAGCGTTATTGGTAGCCGAGTCCATTGCAGTCATACGCGCTCCATGTTCCGAGGCAACAGCACTCAAGAGCGAGCTCAACAGACTACTGACCAGTCTCCGCTCGAGGAGTTTATCGAGTAGCTCCTCAATACCTGGCTCGACAATTAGATTTCCTGTTGCCGGATCATTCTTGGAAACAGCCGGTACCGGCGCTGGCAGTACCTGAGTGATGGTCGGAGTTTGGTCGAGTGCCGAGCGGAAATAGGGAAATGCAAGATAAACGCGATCGTAGGTTTCGTCTTCAAAGAGAGAAACGATTTCCCGCGCGAGTTCTCGAGCCGTATTCACATTGCCTCGCTCGAGAACCTTTTCTTTTTGAGCGACCATGGACAGCTTCCACTTTTTCCCAAAACTCATAGCCCGGCGACCGCACGCATAGAGATCGCACCGTGCGCCCTGCTTGGTCTTTTCGGCGACGAAAAGCTGCACCGCTTTAGCAAGGTTCGAGTTTAAACCGCCACAGAGGCCGCGGTCGGTCGCCAGCATCAGGATCAAAACGCGCTTTTCATCGCTTTGCCGAAGCAAGGGTGAATTAAGCTCTGTTTGCCCCAGGAGCAACTTTTCGACTACGCGGTCGAGAGCTTTTGCGTAGGGCCGGGCTGCCTCGGCAGCATGACTAGCTCGCGCAAATTTTGCCGCTGAAACGAGCTTCATCGCGTTCGTGATCTTCTGCGTACTCTTTACGCTTCCAATCCTTCGCTTGATGTCCTTCAGGTTAGCCATGTGACTGGTATCCCTTATCGAAGCCCGCGATGG
>CANJJY010000285.1 GCA_947474445.1 Oligoflexaceae bacterium | reverse complement strand
TTGACTGGTTTGGGATCGAGGCTGACATGTACCGAATACTCTTCGGCTATGCGCGAGAGGAGCCAGCGAGCGATCGTGAGCTGATCGCCGACTTCTGGAGCATTGAGGGGACCGACCTGGAATTCCCACTGGGCGGGCATGACTTCGGCGTTGATGCCCGAAATTTTCAAACCGGCCAGAAGGCAGGCATCGAGGTGTTTTTCGACGATTTCACGGCCGTAGACGTAATCTCCGCCGACGCTACAGTAGTAGGGGCCTTGGGGCGCAGGATATCCAGCTGTTGGCCAGCCGAGAGGACGACCGTCTTGAAACAAGGTGTACTCTTGCTCCAGACCATACCACATGTCCTGATCGACATACCGAGAGGCCGTTGCTACACATTTAGCACGAGTGTTGCTCGGATGCGGTTCCATGTCAGTCGTCAGGACTTCACAGAGAACCAGTTTGTTGTTGCCGCCACGCAGGGGATCGGGACAGACGAAAACAGGCTTGAGAACGCAGTCAGACGCTTTGCCTGGAGCTTGATTAGTACTGGAACCGTCGAAGCCCCAGATGGGTGGCTGCGAGTCACTGTCGACGATTTTAGTCTTCGACCGGAGGAGGGGAGTAGGTTTGGTGCCGTCGATCCAGATATACTCGGCTTTGTACTGACTCATAAGCGGGTCCTCTGATGCTAAGAAGGTTGTTGGCCTTGGTGGCCTCTTCATTGCCCCCGCTTAAGCAGACTTTGTGCCAGGAGCAAGAATGTGGAAAAATCACCTTGAGCTTCTGTGACTTAGCATTACAATAGTCAAAGCGTCACCGTCGTTCTTGCTGGAAAGAGATTCCTTGATGTAGCTTTGGGGGATGTGGGCCTACGAAAATGTAGGTGCCTCATAGCTCCCATTTAAACTTGGCTCCTGGCGTCTTTTTCGCTAAGACAAGAACCTAGAGATTTTGTCTTCTATGAGGAAACCATGTCGAACAAGTTTGATGAAGCATCCTATGTCGCTCGCTGGGAAACCCGAATCATTCCTCTGATGCTTGGGTGGATCGTTCTGTCGCTCCTAGCTGCTATCTATCTCAATATCAAGACGCGCCCAGACTGCCTGCGTCATGAGTATATCTATTGCGGAACACCTTCGCAGTCGACCTACGAATCAGAAGAACATGAAGCTGTTCACGCAGAAGCCCCTCATCCCTAAGGATTTTATGGGGGCCCTCTGTGGCCCGCCGTCCCTTCCTTGATGCAGCTCTTTTCTCTCGGCTTAGCCTCGATCTATTTTTTCAGCGAAATTTTTTGATTGATCACAGCCGTTCGGTTGATGTCTTTGACTTCGACCCGCAGCTGCCCTCGCGCCCAGTCGATCTCGAGCAGGCCGTAGTTGAGGCGCGTCAAGACCGGTCCTTGGCGCAGACTATTGAGATTTTTCTCGGCCTCGAAGGCCCGATAGGAGTGCGTGAGGCCGCTTGAAGTCACTTCATAAATAGTCCTTCCGGACGGTAGCTTCTCTCGACTGAATTCAGCAAAGTGCCGATCGCCAGAAATGATGAGGATGGGGACCTGGGGAGCTCGGTCGATCAGCTTCAGCAAGCGTTGGTGGGCATCGGGAAAATTCGACCATTTCTCAAAACGGTGTTCAAAAGGCAGGACTTGAGTGCTCGAAACGAGAAGGACCAGATCCGCATCGGGGCTCAGGAGTTCGCGTTCTAACCAGGCCCACTGCGGAGCTCCGAGCAGATCTGCTTGAGGACCGGGCGTATCGCGGTTGTATCGCACATCGAGCATGAGCAGCTTTACGCTCTGCCCTTTGGGGCCAAAGCGATAGCTCGTATAAATTCCCTCTTGGCGACGCCGCGGAGAATTTTTTGGTTCCCCTATGAAGTCGAGAAAAAGTTGCTGCGAAACTTTCTTTTGCAGAAAGTCTTTTCCCCCATTGTTCTCACCGTAGTCGTGGTCGTCATAGACGCCAACAATCGGCACACCTGTGGTTTGAAAGGCTGCGTATTCTGGCTGCTGAAGTTGCTGTCGATAGAGCTCAGAAAGGGTCGCCATGTCTTCTGTGTCAGCGTACACAGCATCTCCCGTCCAGATGAACAGCTCGGGGTGCTCGGCACTTACTTTACTCCAGAGAGGTTGGGGGAGATGGACCTTATTACAGGAACCAAAGGCTATTCTTTGAATAGACTGCGGTTCGAGGTGAGCCGGCACCTTGGTTGCTCGGGCTTCGACGGGTTCCACGATCGAGGGTCCCGTCAGAGCGGTGCAGGAACTCAGCAGAGTTAGTTCGAGACTCGCGAGAATGGGAAAAAAGCTTCTGCGTAAAAATCCTAGCTGCATATACCCTCACGAAAAGGAGTGACGACTGGCCGAGGCCAAAGGGAACGGCGCGAAAAGCGAGAGCAATTTAGCTCGAGATCCGTTACATCAGAAGCGAACTCTCAAACAAAAGGAAGCAATATGACAGAGCTCTATCAGTTTGATGTTAAAAAAATTGACGGCACCCCTGCAAAGCTTGGCGACTACGAGGGTGAAGTCCTTTTGATCGTCAACGTCGCCAGCGCCTGCGGTCTGACGCCTCAATACGAAGGTCTCCAAAGCCTCTACGACGAATTCCATGAAAAGGGCTTTGAAGTCCTCGGCTTTCCCTGCAATCAATTTGGAGCACAAGAGCCGGGCACCGAAGTCGAGATCAGCAAGTTTTGCTCGACTCGCTTTGATGTCAGCTTTCCCATGTTTTCCAAAGTTGAAGTCAATGGTCCGAACGCTCATCCTTTGTACCAGTATCTAAAGACTAAGAAAACTGGAGCCGAAGGTAAACCGGATATCGAGTGGAATTTTGCTAAGTTTCTGGTCAATCGACGCGGTGAGCTGATCGAGCGATTTAGCCCAAGGACCGAGCCAGCCAGTATTAAGAGCCGCATTGAATCTTTGCTCTAGGCGGTCACCGTCTGCAGTCTGCCGGATCTCCCGCCTAAGAAATTGCACGTCTCCCTCTCTCCGAGGGAGCTTGAAGTGGATTATACTGATCTCATCAAACCTTGCATTCTGGAGCTTGTATGGCGCCCTGCATCTCTCTACCTCTCGTCGGAATATTTCTCTTGCTCACTTCGTGCACAACGACAGCAGCGAACGATGTGCTCGCGGTCTCATCTGGTAAAGAGAGAAAAGAGATGACCGGTCTTGAGGATATGTCTCTCGAATATATCAAAGCCCAGTGGGGGGAGCCGGACGCCGACGTCGCAAAAGGTGACGGCCGGGTGATTCACTACAAAAATATCAAAAGCCAAGACCTGGATGCCGTCGAAGGCGACTCCAACGTCAAGTCCTGTCTCATCCGCCTCGATCTGAACAAAGATTTGCTCGTGACGGGATGGGAATATGAAAGTTGCCGAAGTGATGAATGAAAATTGCTTTTTTATTAAATATTCATAAATGGACTCTCGGCCAGTCTTCTCTTAATTTGACTCCAGTCGCTCAAGTTGCATTTAGCGTTTTTGTCTAGCCGGGCGTTTGTCGCTCGGATCCTGCATGGAGATTCGGATGAAATTGAGAAGAGGCCAAATCATAGCGAGAAGTCTGGTCGCCCTAGGAATCGCAGCTTCGCTCTGGGGCTGCGGTCAAGTCACTGAAAAAAGCGATGTCAAAGTCACCAACGGGCGGGAGGTGAAGGAAGGTGAGTATCCTTCTGTAGTCCTGCTTTTCGACAAGGCAGCTGGCGCCATCTGCACGGGGACTTTCATCAACCCTACGACGGTTCTCACCGCCGCGCATTGTTCAATGAGCGGCAGCATCAATGCTGAAGGTGAAGTGAACATCCAGCTCTCTATCATCAACATCAAAGATGCCGTGAAGAAAGAGGCTGAGATCGTCGCCGAATCGACTCGCGTCGTTCGCAATCCTCTCTGGGACAAGAACGGTGGCAACGTCAACGGTTATGATCTGAGCCTCGTCACCTTCGCACCGGGCGTTGCTAAAGGTGTCAGTGCCTTGGCCTCGCAAGGCGCTCGCGTCGGTGATCGCTTGGAGATCGTTGGCTTTGGACTTAACCAGGCGACGGATTTGAAAAACACTAATAGCGCGGGCATCAAGCGCGTTGGGACCAACAAGGTGACCAATGTTGCTCTTGGATTTATCCAATTCACCGGAGCGGACAAGACCTCCAAGGCTGATGGAACTAATTCCTCAGCTTCGAGTGGCGACTCAGGTGGTCCTCTCTTTATCAATGGCAAGGTCGCTGGAGTGACATCGGGCGGCGGCTGGGGCGGCTTTGGCAAGACGCAATCGCTCTACATCGATCTTTCCTCGGATTCGTCTCAGGAATTCCTGAACACCTACCTGAGCGAATAATCGATTCCGTTTGAGTCTTAAGAAGCCTTCGCCCCTGGCGGGACGAAGGCTTTTTTGCGTCGACTACAAGATTTTGCTCGAGCTTGAGTTTAAGCGTGATGATCCCTAAGCGCTTGATGCGAGTCAAAGTCTACTGGGAGGTTCCCGTCAATACTGAGCGCGCGAGACTCTTTGTTTCGAGTTCTGTTTTGTTCGTCTGAGAATTGGTTCCCAGGTTGAGCGTTTCGCCTTGCTTGATGGCATAGATGGTAATCTCGTAGCGATGCAAAGCGGGAGGGTTGGGACCCGCATAGGCTTTGGGTTGATTCGCGCCTTTTGCTTCGAGGGGTTGAGCCAGATTATTGCCGGCTGGTATGGCAGCCGGGATTTTTGTACTGGGCGCTGGAATGTTGGTGATCAGCCAATGAATGAAGGGTGGTGTTTGAAAATCCAGATCGATCATTTGAATGGCGAACGATCCGGTGCCGCTCGGAGCGTTGGTCCATTGGAGCGGTGGAGACTGGTTGCCTCCGCCACCTTTTGCGACATAGAGCGCCGGAAAAGGCTGATTATTCAGAAAAGCCGAACTGGAAAGGGTGAATGTCAGCGGCGGAGTGGACGCGGGAGGTGGCGTCTCAGTCGGAGCTGTGCTTACGGCCTGGTCTAAGGTGACTTCGATGCTGGTGCTCTTGCTGCGGCCCTTCGGTGTTATCGCATAGACATCGAAGCGATAGGGCCCATCGACGAGATCGGTGAGGGTGAGACCCGGTGATTGACTGACGTCGAGGTGTTCGAGAGGGGACTGGAATTTAATACCCCAGTTAATCTCGTAGCTGGAAGCCTCAGGTACCGTACTCCAGTTCAAGCGGAGTTGGTGACCGCTGATCTGTGATGTGAGGTCTTGGACGACGGGAATGCCAACCCCCTCTCTCGCGCCATTGGCATTATCTGCTTGAGCGCTATTTGAATTCGCCTTGGCCTGCTGGTCTGAGGAAGTCATTTGAGGGGGAACCGAGCAGTTGGTCGCAGACAAAGCTACACTCATGAGATAGGAAATGTGCAGCGCCGCTACTTTTCTCATACATCCTCCAAAAGCCCCTAGAACTTATCCTATCGGCTCAAAGGAGCCGTTGGTTAAGGACTTTTTCAGGTCTTTATGGAGGTACCTATATTTTTACGGGACGTATGATTCGTCTTATTGAGCAAGGTGCCAGCAAAGTCGCTTCGTTTATCGGCTGGCATCGCTCCTTATACAACACTCAATTGGCTTGGGTTTTACCTTCGCTCAGCATGCGCGAAAGCAAAAGGGCCATCTCGAGGCTCTGACTGTAATTGAGGCGGGGATCACAATAGGTCTCGTAGTTTTGAACCAATTGTTCCGCTGTGATACCGGAGGACCCGCCGATGCATTCAGTGACGTCTTGTCCGGTCAGCTCGAAGTGAATGCCACCCAAAGCTATGCCCTGGGTCTTCATCACATCGTAGGTTTCCTTGATTTCGCCAAGGATCGCATCAAAATCACGGGTTTTGGTCCCGTCTTTGGTTTTGATGGCATTACCGTGCATAGGGTCGACGCTCCAGACGACAGGTGCCTGGGCATCGCGAATGGCCTTGATGAGAGCGGGCAAATGGCCTGAGGCCTTACCCTGGCCATAGCGGGTGATGAGATTGATCTTGCCTTCCTCTCGCTCGGGATTGAGGCGATCGATGATGGCCAGTATATCGCGAGGGTTGGACGTTGGTCCTACCTTGAGACCCAAGGGATTGCCGATACCACGGAAATATTCGATATGGGCACCATCGAGTTGCCGCGTGCGGTCGCCGATCCAGAGCA
>CANJJY010000284.1 GCA_947474445.1 Oligoflexaceae bacterium | reverse complement strand
GACCCAATCGAACTCACCCAACCAATATGCTTTTTCTGTGAAACCTAAGGCCCAATTGAGACCGTAGATTTCGCGGCCCACGTCGTTGGTCGTGCGACCGTAGAAGTAGCTGCCACCGACGCGAAAGCTCGGCTGAATGATACGACTGCCGCTTACAGCGAAACCTTTTTCGCTGATCTCATCTTTGTCATCCGGACGTCCGCCGACTCCGGTAAAACTCATCGTATAGGTTTCCGTTTGCACGTTGAACTCAGCATTATACGTCTCGCTGCTCGGATTCCAACCTAGGCCGCGACGGATCTCAGACGTATGATCGGGGATCATTAATCCAAAGTTGCGCATGAATCGGCCCGCTCGCACCGACATTTCTTTGTTGATCGGAACGATCAGATAATGCCGGCGACTGACGAACGCGTCGTCGTCTTTGGTGTCAGGTGAACCGGGATCCCAACCGGCACTGGCCACTGCCGTATAAGCTTCTGTCACCCAGGCCGCTTCGAGATCGGCCTGCATAAGGAAATACTTGCCTTCACGGTAGGTGGGCGTGTCTTTGTAGGTCTGGACCGTACGGATATCGCCACCGAGCCGGAGCGACTTCGGCAAGGTCACGGCCCCGTAGACAGGCAGATGTTCGGTCTCACCACCCCAAGTCGAGAGCACTTCGGCGCTTAATTCCCGGCCGTAGTTGGTGAGAATGCCACCGCCCGCGGGGCTGACGTGGCAGCTCGTACAGTTGCCATACCCATGTCGGATCATTTCAGGAAAAGCCGCAGCCTCACGAGTGAGAAAACTGCTACACAGCATCCAAAAGGCAAGCGTCAGGGAGCGTTTCGATCTCATCACAGAGGCGTCACCTCAGCTACAGCTTTGACTTTGACGTCGACCGTCTCAGCCACAGTTATTTCGGCAAAACTTGGAATCTCTATCTTGTAGTCGGTCAGCTTAATTTTGAAGTCAAATTCGCAGTCGACCTTGCCGTTGGCTGCGGTTGAACTCATCGTGCCTTCGACAGGCATTTCCACGCCGTGCAGCGTTAGCTTGCCGACGAAAGGAGAGACCTTCAGATTCTGCGTGCCGGCGGTGCTTGGATCGGTCCAAGGAACTTGGGTCGGTGTGAATTTCGCTTCTGGAAACTTCTCGACTTCCAGATACTTGTTTTTCATGTGACGATCTCGGAGACCGAGACCTGTTTCTAGGGTTTTCAGATCGAAGCGCAAATCGCCTTCGACGACTTTGTCGCTGGTGATCTTGAGTTTGCCGTCAGGACCCTTACCTTCGCCATTGATGACGAGAGCGCTGGGATTGCCCACAGCTTTGAAAGTTACCTTGCCCTTGTCTGACGTAAAGCTCAGCTGGGCAGGCTTTGAGAATGCTTGGGTCGCCAGTGCGCTGGTCATCAAAGCCAGGGCTAAAAAATTGGTGATGGTCGACATGAAAGGCTCCTGAGTGGTGTTAATGGTAGGATCACTTGGTTTTAGGGAGTGGAAGTCTCAGGCGCGCCTTTGGCAATCCACTGCGTCAATAGTTCGGCTGGATATCCTTTCAAAGGACTGCCACGAGGCATGGATTTTTCAACCAAAGTCACCCGCTCAATTATAGCAATAAGCGACTTGACTTGGGCGTAGCCTTCGAGATTAATGCCGCCTAGATTGCCGGCGCCTTGAGAATGACAGTTCTGGCAATAGGGGCCTAAAACCTTGGCCTGTACTTCTGCGAAATTTATTTGTTCAGCAGTCGGGGTAGTCCCGGTCGTGTCTTCGCTCGTTTTATCTTTGTGAAAGTTGCAGGCACTCATCAAACTAAACGCGAGAAGCCCCAGACTCAACGAACGACTCAACATGTTCCGACTCTCTTTCGCTACCTTGGGTTTGGTACCGTTCACACAGGCGATCGTTTATCTTAACCTTGATATCGCCACTAGAGCTAGGTGATACCAATCCATAGGTTTGAAAGCAACGTGGGAAAACGAAGACAGGACAAGGCTTAGTGACCTTGTCCTGTCCGAAAGTCTCTGTTATGTCTTTGTAGCGTATCGCTTAGGGCGCTTTGTACTTCAGGCGACTTGGGAGCGATTGGAATACCTTGCGGAACTCGTCTTGGTTTTCATGCTTGTCGACGACTCGCTTCACGGCACCGGTCGCCGGATCTTTAAATTCACGGACATTAAAGTAGGCCCAACCCCAAACTCCGGCGTAACCGTTGTCGTGCAAGTGCTCGTAATTCTGCGAACTCAGGCGCTCCCCGCCCGATCCGATGATGCTCCAATGCTCGCCGACGATCAGAGGTTTGTCCAGATTCCAATGCGATTTCGGATGTTTAAACATATTCAAAACCGAATCGCGCGAGGCGTCCGACCAATCGGGGTAACCGTGTACTTGGTAAAAATCCATGGTGCCAAGTGGATCACCACCGGCATTGATGAGAACGCTATCGCTGTAGTAGTTGAAGGGGGCGTTAGAATAGCCGAGTCCCGGCATCGCCTGGTTAGTGTTGTAGGGCATGCTGTGAGCGCCAGAAGAAATTTTTGCTTCGGGATCCAAACGGTGAATAGCCCCTGCGATGCGGTTCATCACGAGCAGGACGCGCTCGTAGGGTATTTCAACGGTGGTGAGTGTTTTGTCATCCACGATCGCTTTCTTCAGAAAATCCCATTCCGAGGGATATTCGTCGGTCACGTCTTTGTACATATACGAGTTGAAGCCCTTTTCTTCGGTTCCGACGAAATGCCAACCCTTGTAGCGGATAGGAGTGTAATCCTGAGAGCCCGAATCAAGCGCGAATTCTGTCCGCTTCCTATCGTTGAGATAGGGGAGCGATACGCGTCGCCAGTTGTATTCACCGTACTCCATCGCATACTGATAATTCCAGTAGAGACGCCAATGCTTGGACGCGCCTTCGGGTTCGTTGAAGACTTCCCAAGAAAGGATGCCATCACTGTATTTCTGATCAGTGCCTGGCATAGGTTCCTGCATCGCTTTGACGAGTGGAACGAGAGCTTTGTCGATATAGCGCTGAAGAGCAGCATCGTCATTGAACAGATGCAAGACGCGATCGCGCGAGGCGACGTCGTGCTCGCGCCGCACACCGAGGATGTCGTGAGACCAGAGCGTGATGTTGATGAGCAGACCGTAGTCTTGGTAAGCTGTTTGAACGATCCACTTGAGATCGTCTATCGTACCTTCTGGAAGACCCGTGACCAGCGCTAGCTTGGGATCGACTCCGCTTTGAAAGCTCGGGGTTCGACTGCCGTCGATGTGAAGCCAGAAGCGATAGGAGTTGACGCCGCTTTCGGCTAAATCCTTAAAGGCTTTGCGCAGCAGATTTTTGATTTCTTCCGGCGATGCCGAATACGGATTGTTCCGGAAGGGGAGGAAGTTGACGTTGCCGAGATTCACTCCGGTCAAGAATATTTTCTTGCCCTTGTGTTCTAATAGATCGAGGGTGGGCGCCGACTTCACCGCTAGACACCAATTGCTACCGCTGGTGTTAGACCAATTCTCATCAATCTTTTTATAGCTGCGACCTTCGAAGGCAAAAGGGTCGCCGTAGCCCTGCCCATTGCGCGCTTGATCGCAAGACAGAGTTGCAATACAAAAATCGTTCGGTTTATCGGATGAAACAGCTTTCAAAGGCTGTTGATCGAGGTAGCGCAGAGGACCATAGCCGTCTTTGTTCGCGGCTACGCTGCGGCAGTAGTCGAAGCCAAAGGCTGTCGACGCTTGAGCGATAAGAGCCAGGCCGGCGAGGCCGCCGAAGAGTGAACGAGACATGGAACTAACCTCCGAAAATGTAGGCAGAAGTAGGCGGAATAGAAGCGATTCCCTGTAGGGGGATATACCTTTGCGCGAAGCTCTTGAAAAGCAAAATCAAACCCGTGCATCTTGGCCTTGTAGGCTGGCCGGCTTGCTCATTGCGGCCTGCAGACTTTCGATCGATTGAAAGCGCAAAAGACCTTTGTGAAGAGTCGCGATAAATTTCAAGTTTTCATGTCCGTATTGATTGAGCCAGCTTAAGAGTTCAGACCGGTGAGGCGGGAGCATACGAACGCGGGGCAGGAGAACAGTATCAGGCTCTGTGGCGCCTGGTCTGGTGCACAGGAGAGCGCGCTGTTCAACCAACTGGCGACCGGCTTCCGTTTGCGCGTTGATATCGACCCAAGGCTGGGTCAGATTCCATTGAGGACGACAGGCCCAGAGGCGTTTTGAGTAAAAGTTGCTATGATCCAAAGTATGGGGGCTGATTCCAAACGAGACGGTCCGATAGCTCATCTGACTCCCGAGCTGAAGCGGCAAGGAATTGAGGACGAGCAGGATATTTTGCTTTTCCTTATCTCCATCGAAGCGCGGATGCACGGCTTGACGCCATATCCGCAACTGCTTCAACTGGCTGGACATGAGCAGAAGATTGCCCCCTACTATACTGTTTTCTGCATCGTAAAGCAGTTGGAGCTGCCACTTTTCGCCTTTAGCCAAAATATCTGCAACGCCGAGCAGCTGCGAGCGATCGCCATGTTTTTGCTGAGTGACGGGTGCGAGGATATCATCCAGAAAAAAAGACAACAGAGTGGCATCGCGCGTCAGGCTCTCCCGGTAGGGCAGAGCGAGCGCTTTACGGATATAGGCGCGTCGTTTTTTGGGCATGACGTCCATGAGAAAGCGATCGAAGTCGGTGCTGAGAGGTACATCCATTTCAAGATAGGGCTGTGTACGGAGGGGGAGCGTCTGCGTGTGAACGTCGACGATCAAACCGCGCGGACGTTTGGTCCCTGTTCGACCGTACGTCGCGGACAGGACGAGGTCAGGGGTCCACGCGCGTGAGCTTTGTGGTCCAAGGGGCAAGGGAGTCAGAACTTGTTCGGGGAACCAGAGATCGAGAGTCGCAGCGAGGCTCGGACTCTTACCTTTCAAAAGGATGTTGACGCCATCGACGGTGACAAAGGCGCTCTGAAGATGACGCGTTCGCCATTCGCTCAGCAGCGACAGCAGGCGAGCTCGCGTCAAGCGCATGAGGGCTAGTAATCCTTGCATGGGTCAACTCCCGCGGACGTTCGTATTGGAAAGCTGTTTGTATCAAATGTGGCGGGGTTTGCAATGATAAAATGACGCAGACTTTGGTCTGGCCTTGCTCATCTATGTCACTGAAAACTAAAGTATTAATTTTGAAACGGGGAAGGTTTGAGACGGGTGAGGGGCTAGGGCAGGAGGTCGCTATCGAAAGGAACTACGGTGAGTGTCGAAAGTTCATGCAGAAAGTCGAAGGCTAGCAGCGCTTTCCTAATCAAATTCAAGAGATCCATCGCTGCCGAAATTGGGCCAAGTTTTTGCTGCAGGGAACTCAATTGGATTGCTGTCACCTTAAAATCTTTCCTGTCGCATTGAGGTTCGTAAAAATGAAGTTGCATGGCCCCCTTTTGATTTTAGCTCTCTCAAGCTCCTTCTCCTTCTCTTGCAAAAACGACAGCAAGGATAACGTTTCGAGTGAATCTGGCGTGATATCTGATGTGATTTCTTTCGGCAAAAAAATCGTCCTCTCACTCGGTAGTAAGACCAAGGATGATGACTTCAATCCAGATAACTTCTTGCTTTCAGAAGAATCATTTCCACGCGAAGATATCGGCCTTCACCAAACGGCTGGTTCAGATTTGACCGGAACGCCGCGCGCCCTTCAAGGTATTTGGTGGATGGACGGCAACCCTATTTTTGATGAGACTGTTACATTTGCTCACGTAGACTTCACGGCGAAGTTTCCTTTAGTGCCCGTCTATGGCGAAGGCAACTTTTCCTACCATGCGGGTGAAAAAGAAAGCTACCGGGGCCTCAACGCTGATACTCAAGATCGCGGTGGCTTTGCAGCCTTTTCCTTTGCGCAAGCTTTTAGCCTCGTCTACGAATTGCATTTTACGGATAACACTTATGCGGAAGGCATGATTGTGCCTCTCGTGTCGGTCGGGAGAAACAAGGATAACCGGATCAGCGTCAGTCCTGAAGTCGCTGGATTTGGGATGAAGAAGGCCGGTGAAAACCTTTATATCCGCGATACTAAGTTCGGCGGCATCAAAGTTCCCGACTATTTCTTTCGCCGCATCTTGGTCCCTTCGGCCAGCGATCCTAAAGTTCTAGAAAAGACTGAGTTCTGGAATGACTATGTCG
>CANJJY010000283.1 GCA_947474445.1 Oligoflexaceae bacterium | reverse complement strand
GAGAGAGGCTCTGCGTTGACCAGGGCCAGCGCTGAAAACCATCCATTCGGAAACACGGCGGTGTCCACATAAGTACGCTGTTTTAAGCGAAGGATAAGTTCCGCGCGAGGATTAATATTTTCTAGCCGCAGCCAGCGCCCGCCTTCCCAATCATGAGGCCCTATCGCAGCGGACGCGGGAGGAGAAACCCGGAGCTTGATTTCTGAGGATAGAGGGCCATTTTCTTCCCAAACGATCAGCTTCTGAGTCCATGCTGGGGAAACTCCTTCGATGACGATCTCTGCTTCCGGTCTCTGCCTGAGACGGAGCGAACTTCCCGCCGGCAGGTGCCAACTGTGATCTTCTAGGTAGGCCCCGCTCTTTCCCAAAGTTCCATCTTCGAGAGGAAATTCTTCGACAAGCAAAGGCAATGTCGACTCGCTGTCCAGGTCTAAAGGTAAAAAGGGAACATGCGTACCCGCCGCAGCGGGCCGCGAAAAAAAGCTCGGCAGAATGAGCCCAAACACAAAATAGGCCATCCACAGGCGAGACTTGTCAAAGAAAGGGCAGGAGAGATGTTTATCGCGATGCATTTTTACTCGACTCGTTTGATCCGCTTGACGACTGATAGCTGCGCGCCACGGCTTCGATGATTTGATAGAGACGCTGCCTTTCTTTGGGATCTGCAGCGAGGCTCACGCGCGAGGCGTAGGATAGCTCGATGTGAAGAAAGCGACCTTTGGCCAATTGCTGCACGAGCACATTTTGCACGTTGGCGGTGGCGCCGAGATCATTGGTATCTTCGCCAAAGATCCTAATCCCCGGGTCCCGCGCCTCACCAAGACTCTTGAGCGCCTCGCTGATCACGGGAGCTAATTCCTTGCGACCGCCGCTGAGGATCATAGTGGCGCTGCGATCGCGGAGGGCGGGCCTTTTTTCGGCCGAAAAGCCATGAATTTGGACGAACAAGGCCGTGGGATCCTGGTCGGTCACGACCCGAATAAGGGTTTGGAAAGGCGAATTCTCCTCGTGCGCAAAATCAAAGCTGCGTCGATGATCGCTGTTGAATCCGCAGCTGCTGAACAAGAATTCAGCGCAGAGCGCTTCGCCTATTTTGCGGGTATGAACGTCCGATTCGCCGTGAGGAATCTGCAGATGGAGCCCCCTATCGAAGGCGCCTGGCATCAAGACATAGGAGCCGAGACCCGAGTCTTTTTCAGAATCGATTCTCACCTGCGCTGTTGGGCGTCCCGTGGCACTCGAGGCTGCGAGTTGGGCCGTCCTCTTGCCCGTGGCTGGGGCACTGTCTCCGAGAGGATTCTGAATCAGGGCGATGAGACTCTTTTCTAATTCGTTAAGAGTCGACACGCGAACCTGCGCCTGACCGATCGATTGTAAACTCACGGCTGCGGCGCGCAGGGATGGTTCCGTATCCATGGGAGTGGCCTCCAAAGTTTGAGTGGCGCTCGTATCGCCTTTGCGGTTGGTGCAGGACCAGACATAGGCGAAACAAGCGCCAGTTAAGAGAGCCGCTAAGCCCACTCTCCCCTTCGATCGAAGCCAGTCTTTATTTGGCATAAGCCCTATCCTTTAAAATGCAGTCTCGCTGTGGGTCGTCATAAGCATGGACGAACTGAGTACCTGGCTCTCCTCCGGAACTGTTCCACTGACAAGAGCTAAGGCATCGTCGCCGCCTTCTATCCCGATCGAACCGATCAAAGGACCTTCCATCACATCATCTTTGAGAAGTAGGGAGATCTTGTAGACGAGAGCCCTTTCACCACTGAAAAGATAGGCCCACGAACCCTGGCTCGCGCGGTCGATTTGATAGAGGCGATTGTTGACTGTCCACGCGGACTGGCAGCAAAAGGGCGAAGCGCCGCTTTTGCGCTTGAAGTTCAAGGAAAAATCAACAACCGTTCCTCGCGCGAGCTTATTTTTGACGATAAGCATCAGCGATAGGAGTTGAAAGCGGCTTTTTTTGGTGAGAGCAAATTCTAAAGGGTCGGCCCCACTCCGGTAGAGATAGCGCTTCAAATAGGGGGTTCGCGTCTCGTTCTGGGGATCGAGGTGAGCCATGAAAATCTTGAGGGATGGCAGCGAGGCGCTCTCCGCCGCGACTTTGACAATCGTAGCGAGGCCTGTCACCTTTTTTTGCAGAAGGCGAGGGGGAAGGTCTAGCTTGAATTCTGACATTCCTGGGGGAGCTGCGGGTAAAGCGAGGCGCTCGCCGTCGATCGATAGGCTGAGATCGGCCGTCTGACCCCGCTCGTTGAACACCGATACTTTGATCCCTTCGCTGAGAGCAAGAGGTGTCAGAGCGAAAGAAAGCGGCTGGCGACTGATTTCGTAGTAGGGACGATGGAGAGCTTTCCAGGCCGCTCGATCTGCTGCGGGACTTTCGGCATCATCGATGGGAATGAGCCCGAAGGTCCCTCTATTCTCATTCATCGCTGCAAATGATACGTAGCGCTGATTGCGGGAAGCTAAAAGAGCCTCGTCCTGATCGGGATAGGAGTAGATGAGATCGCTCGGGAGTGGGTTGAGCTTGGTATCGAAGGGAACCACGGGTGTGGGAACCCATGAAGGCTTTTCCTGGTCGGCGGTGGGAGTGCCGGTCGGCGAAATTTTATAGTAGGCTGGCATTGCTTCGCGACGAGTCGAAGCAAAGAGATAAAGAGATCGCGGCGTCGTAATTTGAATGCGCTCATCCGGTCCGCTGGCTTGTAGATAAAGACTGATCGGTTTGGAGAGGAGGGTAAAACCCGCACGTCCCGAAGGGCGATCGAAGGCGGACAGAACCGGTTCAAGTTTCTCGTCCCGTTCACCCAAGTTTTGTCCCTGAGCTCCTAAACGCCTGATATGAATCTTGACGGCTTCGACCTGTGGCCCTTTTTCACCCTCGAGGACGGGTACCCAGAAAGTTAATTTGAGAGGCGTTTTTTCTTCTTTGCCCCTATAAGGCAGAGCCACTTCGACGATTTGCTCCGCGGCGAGTTTGAAGGCTTCATAGGCGAGCACGGCTGATTTTAGGGTGAACAGTTGACTCGTCTCTTCAGCGGCGGCTTGAGGCAGACGATAGCGCGCTTTGACAATCAGCGGGCGATCGGCCTTGATGAGAATGCGACCAGCGCGAAATCGCAGCTTCTGTTCGCGTTCAAAGTCCTTCGAAGTAAAACTTTGCTCGACCTTGCAGGCTTCTTCGCGACTTTGATCGGCTGTTTGCCAGCACAGACGAAAGGGAACTTCGGAGGGGTTGGATCCCCCCGTGCTGATCAAAGGTGAGACTTGCAGTAAAACTTCGGCTTCCGGCAGATCGATCGGCAATTCCACTTCGGCATGGGGGCCCACGATCTCAAAGGCGGTGAAGGGAAGATTGGGAGCAGAGGCGGGCATGCGATAGAGATGGTTTTCGCGAAAATCTACGGGCGATCGACCTTCGGGGGCGAGAGGCTTATAAGGGTTTTGGACCAGGGCCGATTTTTCAGAGCGCTTCATTTCGCCTTCGGTCAGATAGAGATCCTGCGTGAGTTGCGCCTTTTCGGACGGAGAAAGCCTTTGCCACAGAAAATTTGCCCGGTAGTTGGAGGCAGGCAATTTGTAGTGGACGGTAAAATAGATGCCTTGCAGGGGGGCATTCATAGCGCTTTTTGAAACTGACAGGCGCACGCTCAAGTCCTTGCGCGGCGCGTCCAAAAGAGGAATCAGAAGCGGCGATGATTCGCAGGCAGCCACGGGCGCATCCGCCCCGGCATCGGCCAGGTGGGAAAGGCCTGGAGGTATGCATTGGGCTTGTCCCGCAAAGTTGCGATCGATGAGGGACGGATGCGTACTTTTGCCTTCGATGATTTGATAGCGAAAGGTAAAAGGTAAGCGCCGACGCTGCATGATCTCTGTGATCGATGTGCGGCCTGGAGCGGCGACGGGAAAAGGCTGGACGAGGACTTCCTCGGCTCCCGCTGGAATATGAAAAGTTAGAGTCCCGCCTTCGCTAGGCGCAAAGAGGGAAACCTTTTGCAAGGTGTCTGTGCGTTCCCGTCCGCAGGCGACCATCTGCAGGGCGATCAAGATGGTTAAACAGCGAAAGATAGTCATCGGATCATACTCGCGTTTTTACCGCTAGCGCGACGGGCGGTATTTGCGCTGTTAGGCGTCGCAATGGGGTGCGGGGCAGGAGTCAGGCCACTGAGAATCGCAATGTCATAAAGCAACTGGCCGTCGCGATAAGCCACCAAAAACTGATCGCCTCGCAAATCGTCTTCGAGAAGTTCAAATCGCAGACCAGGATGCTGGTCTTCAAAGGCGAGCAAAGGATAGGGATCGGCGGACGCCAGATAGCGATCGAACTCTTTTCTTAAGCCAAAACTTAACTCAGAAGGGATGGCCTGTCTCTGCGTTAAGATCGTGCGACTGTCGACTCGCTGCTTAGGGCGCCCGAGCACCAGCCAGTTTTTTTCTTCTTCGCTGAGGCCCTCGAGAGGATGCATGCGCCTCAGTATCCAAGGCGGCAATGCCAAGGTGTGGTGCGAAAGTCGGCCGAGCATGAGTTGACTCTGGAAACTGCGGGTCGGTGGCAATACGGCTTCGGAGTTTAGAGCGATATCGCGTTTGAGGAAGAACGCGCGCAGGGGTTCCAAGGCAGGATCGATGACGCCGGTCGCATCGGGACTGGCGTTAAATTGTATGGGCTCACGGGCAGCTGCTGTGCGTTCGCTTTCTCGCTGCGCACGTATCTCGACGAGAGAAGTCCGAAAGCTCGGATGCAGGCGCGCCAACTCCACAAGCAGAGCCTTGATGAGGTGAGTCCGATTCAAAGGGTGAGTGAGGTCAGCCGTCCCGTCGTGATTAGCGGCCGGATGGGCGAGCGGCGCAAAGAAAAAAGCGGAGCCCCATTGTTCAAAACTCCAGAGTCCAAACTCGAGGGCTTTGTTTTCAAGCAGCGGTTTACTCACGAGAATACTGATCGGTGCAGCCGGTCCGAGCGTGGCGGCGAGCAGTCCCCAGTGACGTGAATTTCCATTCTGCCCTTCTTCATAGAGTACGGCGACGGGCGGCTGCTGGCGCTCGCGGGGAGTAGGATCTTCGAGCAGGGCGAGGGTGAATCCAAAGGAGCTCGCTGCGGCCGAAATAAGTTCCAAGCTATGATAGTCTTCGCTGGGCTGTTTGCCTTTGAGATCGAGCGCGCGGTTTTGTGCCTGCAAAGACGCGGTGAGTTGCAGCAAAGGTCGGGCGACACTGTTTATAAACGCATCGAGCTCCTCTCTCTTTGGCGGCACATAGCTATTGCTAGCTTCATCGGCTAAGAGGGACGGATCGAGGGTCACGCGTTCCCGGAGGTAATCGGAAAGAGTCATCTGTTGGCTCTTTTTTAAGGGTGAATGGCTGGTCTTACTTGGTAAGTCGAGTTGTGGGACCTGAGAGAGAAGCTCGGGCGCAGCGCGATCGTGCATGAAGCTTGCAAGGTGCGGGTTGCCGAGCAGCATCGCGGGTTTGATGAATTGGAGACCGTTGGAAATCAAGAGGCCGAGCAGGCAGCCGAGGATGGAGACCTGAACCAAACCTGAGGTCAGATGAAATCCATAGGTGCGATCTCTGCAAATCTTCAGTGCAAAAACTGAGGACATCACATAGCCGAGACCCAGAACGTCATCGATCGCATCGGTTCCGATGACGTGATGGAGCAGTTGACCCATGAGGAGTTTATAGATGAAAGCGAGGGTAAAAAAGAAGAGGACGTTGCTAGCGCCCGTCAGAGCTCGCTCTCGAATGGCCTTGAACTGAAAGAGCCCGGTCGCCAAGAGGGCGATGACGGCCGTTTCGCACATGGTCATAGCGATTTTCAAGGGATCAAAAAGAGCGAGGGCGATAAGGCCCGGAAAGACGATGCCGGAAAAATCCCAACCGTAGTGCAGGTTAAAGCGCGAGGCCAAGTAGACTGTGCTCATGAGAATGATATAGGCCTTCGGCGAATCGGGCAGGTATTGCGATGCGGTATCAAATTGCAAGACGAGCGCGGCAAAACTAAAGTTGGTGTAGGGAATTAATACAAATCGGATAAGGAAAAATGTCAGGCCATTGACCACTGCAAAAGCGACTAAGCCACGCAGGAGTCCTGGTTTCCAGATTTGATTAGCCAGCAGCGGAACTAAAATCAAACCGAATGCGGTCGTGCTG
>CANJJY010000282.1 GCA_947474445.1 Oligoflexaceae bacterium | reverse complement strand
TGCCACAATGGTAATGTTTACAAAATTGGTGACGAGGATATTTACGTTGCTGAGCCAGGTAGTTTTGATTACAAGAAGCAGGATCTCGGCATCTATTGCTTCAACAATAATTATCGTCCTCTTCAGTGCCGAAAATTAAACAATCATAATGCTCCTAACCTCGACAATTACGAGTCTGCTGGCGCGAGCCCGGTTACGAGCGTGATGATCGATGGGAAGGAATTTCCGGTTTGTAGCAGCTCTGCAGTCGATCCAGACGGCGACAGCTGGGGCTGGGAAAATAATCGTTCGTGTAAAGTTCTTTGACCTGAGTTAGTAGTGATAAGTCGGCCCAGCTCTCGATGAGAGTTGGGCTTTTTTTGTATTATTTTTGTTGCTGATTTTTTTAAAGTGAGTGGTATTGAGTTGGATGTGTTCTTTTTTTGGTTTTTGTGATGCGGGAACTTGTTGATGGCATGGGTCGATAGAGGCGCTCTTTTTTGGGAAAAAAGAGCGGAGAGAGGGAGATTCGAACTCCCGAACCGGTTGCCCAGTCTCCTGATTTCGAATCAGGTACATTCAGCCACTCTGCCATCTCTCCAGCATACGGACAGGCTTGCGAGACCAGGATATTAACGAAACAATTCGAAAAAGAAAAGGCCCTAAGGCAGCCTTTTTCCGCCTCCAGAGCCCGATCTCGTCAAAAAGACATGCTTACAAGACCCCGCGGCGCTTCTGATCCCGCTCAATCGCCCGGAAAAGGGCTCCGAAGTTCCCTTCGCCAAATCCGAGGTGCCGGTTTCTTTGGATGAATTCAAAGAAAATTGGCCCGATGGCGTTGTGCGTGAAGATCTGGATCAGGTAACCCTCTTCGTCGCCGTCGACCAGCAGATTGTGGTCCTGGATCTTCTTTTTGTCCTCTTTGATGTGAGGAAAGCGCTTGAACACCGTATCGTAGTAGTCGGCATCCATGTCGAGCGTCTTCAGACCCTCGGTCTTCATCTTGTCCATCACGCCGAGAACATCAGAACAGAGCAGAGCGATATGCTGGATTCCCTCGCCCTTGTATTCGCGCAGATATTCGTTGATCTGCGACTTCTCTTCCTTGCCCTCGTTGATAGGAATGCAAAAAGATCCGCAGGGAGAGCGCAAAGCGTAGGATAAAAGTCCTGTCTCTTGACCCTTGATATCGAAGTAGCGGATCTCTTCGAAACCGAAGACATCTTTATAAAACTTAGCCAAAGGCTCCAGCTGACCCTTGTAAACGTTGTTGGTCAAATGATCAACCAACGCAAAACCCTTGGACGGCTCGAGATCAGGATGCTCGAGATCGGCGAAACCTGCCGTCTCCCAACGATCCTTAGCTTTGTGGTTGTCGATGAAATAGATCAGGCTATTGCCCACCCCATAGATAGCCGGCCACGCATAATCTTTGACCTCGGCTGGTCGTGCGCCGCGTGAGACGGCCACCCGGAAAGCTTCGGCCGCATCTTTTACCCGCCATCCCGTTGAACAGGCGGAAGGACCGTGGAGTTTGCGAAACTGCTCCGCAAAGGAATTAGGCTCTTGATTCACGAGAAAGTGAATGTCGTTCTGGCGATAGTAATCGACGTTTTTTTGCTTGTGATGCTTGAGGCGTGAACAACCAAGTTTTAAGAAGAGCTCATGCAGCGCTTTGGGATCAGGACTGGTGAATTCAATAAAGTCAAAACCGGTGATGCCGACATAATTATGGGTCATGAAGCTATCCTCGTATTACGATAGGGCCTTCCCCTTATAGTGCCGAAAGGCCTCGATGATTGAATCTGGCATGCGAATAGGACGATTCTGCGCGTTGAGCAAGACGATGGTGATCGCCGCCGTCACCGCTAGCTTCGGTTGGCTGTCGCCGCGCACAAAGGCGTTCTGGTTGAAGGTGATCGCCGGCGACCGAGAGAAATGACCCTCGGTTTCGATGAGGAGAAGATCGCCATGGCGCGCTGGAGATTTATACTCCAGTTGCGCCCGACCGACGACGAAATGCATTTTTTCTTGGGTGTAGAGATCGCGCAGAAATTGGATGCCGATCAAGTGTTCCCGTGCCCTCTCGAAGAACTTCAGGTAATTCGAGTGGTAGACGAAGCCCGAAAGATCGGTGTCTTCGTAGTAAACGAGGAGCTCGTGGCTCCCCTTGATCGTACCTTCGTTAGGCGAGTCCAAGATATTTTCCGTATAGGAGCGCGAGGTCGCGTTTGCGAGCCTCTGGTATCACCTCGGGAGCCGTGAGAATCGCATAGCGAGCCGCTTCAAAGATAGGGCTCGTGTGCGATGCGGGCAGCTGCCTGACGATCTGCTTGACGATATTGTTGGCGGCCGTGCTGTTGGCTTTCAAAACGGCGAGCACCGCTTCGACGCTGACATCAGCTTCATGCTCATGCCAGCAATCGTAATCAGTGGCCAAAGCCAGCATTCCATAAGCCATTTCCGCTTCACGAGCGAGCTTGGCTTCTGGAACGCCGGTCATGCCGATGACAGCAGGACGGCCGACTTCGCGATACTGAATAGATTCAGCGCGCGTCGAAAACTGTGGCCCTTCGATACAGACATAAGTTCCGCCGCGATGCACGCGTTCGGTCACGCTGCGGGCAGCCGTCTCGATCCAATCGGAAAATACCGAGCAGAAAGGATCGGCGAATTCCACATGGCCGACGATGCCCTGACCGAAGAAAGTGCTGTTACGCACACCTTTGGTCCGGTCGTAGATCTGATCGGGAACGACCATATCTCCGGGGCGAATGAATTCTTTCATAATGCCGACGGCACTGACTGCCAACACATGCGATACGCCCAAAGACTTCAAGGCGTAAATATTGGCTCGATAGTTGACTTCGCTCGGGAGCAATCGATGACCCTTGCCGTGGCGGGGAAGAAAGTACACTTCCCTCCCATCGACTCGCGCCTCGATGACCTTGTCGGAAGGATCGCCAAATGGAGTCTGAATACTGTGCTCTTGCACGAGTTCGACGCCTGACATCTGATAGACGCCAGAACCGCCGATTACACCAAGTTTGACCGCTCGTGTCGTAGACATATCTCTTTACTTCCTCTGATTAAACTTAGCCAGCAGGTCGTCCATCGTGAACGAAGGCTGGGGCGCCCGGTTTTTACCACCGGCTGGAGGCGTGGGTCCACGGGATTCGCCGCGATTGATGATGGGACTCTTTCTGGCGTCGCGATTGGGCTGCAGCGTTTGGCGATCGCCACGATTCTGCGCCTGAGCGCCTTGCTGTGGCTGCGTCGGCTGGGCGGGCTTGCTCGCGACCTGAACGCGGCGACTGAGACCGATCCGGCGCCGCTGGAGGTCGACTTCGATGACGCGTACTTCGACCACATCGCCGACCGAAACAACCTTCGATGGATCGTCGACGAACTGATCCGACAGTTCGCTGATATGAATGAGGCCGTCCTGATGCACACCGATATCAACAAACGCGCCGAAGTTGGTGACGTTGGTGACTGTGCCCGGCAGGACCATTCCCACTTTAAGATCGTCGATTTCCGAGACATCGTCTGAATACATCAGACGTGCTCCGTCTTCGCGCGGGTCACGACCTGGCTTGATTAATTCGCGCGCGATATCTTTGAGCGTCGGCATCCCGAAACTATCGGTGACATATTTTTCGAGAGCGATCGTTTCGACCAGACTCCGGTTGCCGATAATGTCCTGCAAGGTCTTACTCTGGTCTTTGGCAATCTGCTCGATCACTTCGTAAGACTCAGGGTGGACTGCCGAATTATCGAGGGGATTGGTCGATTCAGGGACGCGGAGAAAACCAGCCGCTTGCTGGAATACCTTTGGTCCGAGACCGCTGACTTCGAGCAGATCGCGGCGCGACTGGAATTTGCCATCGCGATCACGTCGAGCGACGATGTTCTTCGCGACGACGGCGCCGATGCCCGATACGTAGCTCAAGAGCTTGTAGCTTGCCGTGTTCAGATTTACACCGACTCGGTTTACGCAGCTTTCGACGACTTCTTCCAGGCTCGTTTTGAGCTTGGTGACGTTGACATCATGCTGGTATTGGCCGACGCCGATCGAACGTGGATCGATCTTAACGAGTTCTGCCAGCGGATCCTGCAGACGACGCGCGATGCTCACGGCACTGCGGATCGTCGGGTCGAGATCTGGGAATTCTTCGCGGGCGATGTCCATCGTCGAATAGACGGAAGCGCCGGCTTCGTTGACGACCAGTCGCTTGACTTCTTTGAGGTCAGCTTCTTTGAGGACCGAGGCGATCAAGCGCATGATCTCCCGACTTCCTGTACCGTTGCCGACAGCGACGTAGCGAACTTCGTAGGTTTTAACCAGGCGCAGAATTTCTTCTTTAGCCTTGGAGGTCTTCTGCGTTTCGCGATCGCCGAGGTCGGTGAGCAGCGTCGTGTGCGTCAGCAGTTTGCCCGTCTCATCGACGACTGCGAATTTTGATCCTGTGCGGAGACCGGGGTCGACGCCGAGGACGCTCTTACCTGGGATAGGTGGCAAGAGTAAGAGATTTTGGAGGTTATCCGAAAAGACGCGAATCGCTTCGGTCTCTGCCGTTTGCTTGAGTTGGAGACGGAGTTCGGTCTCGATCGAAGGACTGATCAAGCGGCGGTAGGCATCTTCGATGATGGCTTCCACCCAAGCTCGCACTTCGGGAGTCATCGCACGTTTGTCGATCACTCGTTCTTTGAGTTCGCGCGTAATGCGCTCGACATCGACTTCGATATTGACCCGCAGAACCTTTTCGGCTTCGCCGCGACGAACGGCCATCACGCGATGCGAAGCTGCTTTGGACAGAGGTTCGCGATAATCAAAATAGTTTTGATATTTAGAAGGATCAGTTTTCTTATTCTTTTTGTCTTTATTGCCCGTGCCTGTCGCTGAAGCCACAGGTGCATCGTCGGCTTCGCTGGCTTCGATCTTCTTTGAAACGAGCACGCCGCTTTCCTGAGAAAGGAGGCGAACCAGGGCGCGAATTTCTGCAGTTTCTGCGATGCGTTCCGCGTAGATATCAGAGGCGCCAGCTAGAGCTGATTTCTCGTCGGCAACGCGCAGCGCCGGATCGATGGTGCTATCGGCGGCGGTTACAAAACTAGAGGCCGTGCCCAAGAGATCTTTCAAGGAAGCGGATTCGGCGAGAATGCGATCGAGGAGGGGCTCGAGACCTTTTTCCTTAGCCACCTGAGCGCGTGTGCGGCGCTTCGGTTTGAAGGGCAGGTAAAGGTCTTCGAGCTCCTGCTTGGTCTCGCATTTTTCGAACTTGAGTTTGAGCTCAGGGAACTTAGCCTGGAGCTCAGGACTCTTGCTGCAATGCTCTTCGACGACTTTCAGGTATTTCACCTTATTCGTCTCGAGCTCTGTGAGGTAGTGAAAGCGATCTCGGACATCCCTTAAGGCAACCTCATCCAAGCTTCCTGTCATCTCTTTACGATAACGGGCGACGAAGGGAATCGTACACTCCTCGTCGAACATAAGTTTTATCGAGTTGTGGACTTGAAATTCCTTCAGTCCGAGTTCTGTAGCAATTTTCGGGATGAGATTAACCATGGGATCCGCTCCAATAGATACGCTTTAGCAGATTTCGGAAGCTGCGAAGAAGAAAGCTACTTCGTTAGCTGCCGCTTCAGCCGAATCAGAACCGTGCACCGTGTTTTCGCCAATCGACTTTGAGAACGACTTGCGGATGGTACCTTCCGCAGCTTGCGCTGGGTTGGTAGCGCCCATGATGTCGCGATTGCGTTGGATAGCGTTTTCGCCTTCCAAACACATAACGACAACAGGACTGCGCGACATGAAATCAACCAGCTCGCCGAAGAAGGGCCGCGCTTTGTGAACAGCGTAGAAGGCTTCCGCCTGCTTTTTGCTCAACTGCAGCTTTTTGAGAGCCGCGATGCGGATCCCTTGATCTTCGAATTTGGTGATGATCTTGCCGACCAAATTACGCTCAACGCCGTCGGGTTTGATGATAGATAGAGTGCGTTCCAAAGTATACTCCTCATACGCAGGTTTCATAGATGCAATGGGCCCTTACTATAGGAAAAAAAAGCTTTCAATGATACTTGGAACACGCAGGTGAATCGTCCCAAACGGGGACTTTATGAGAATTGTTGGCGTGGTGGGGGGCGCAAATAGAACGAGGACAGGAAGGTTGGAGTACCGTCCTGACTGAGGATGGGCGAAAGGCTTTG
>CANJJY010000281.1 GCA_947474445.1 Oligoflexaceae bacterium | reverse complement strand
TTGGCGGTGGTACCCCGAGTCTCATCGATCGCGGCTATGAGGGTCTTTTTCGGACCTTTCGGAGTTCCCTGCTGGCGGATGCCGAGGTGAGCCTCGAGGCCAATCCTGAGCACATTACGGAGGAAAAACTCAAGGTTTGGAGTGAGTTGGGCTTTAATCGCCTCTCGCTGGGCGTGCAATCATTTCAAACGGCAGGTCTAAAATTTCTGACGCGCGAGCATAGCCCGGAAGATGCTGCTGCTGCCGTCGCGGCCAGTCGTACGGTTTTTACGTCCCTCAACATCGACTTGATTTACGGTTGGCCAGGACAGACCGAACAGCTCTGGCTCGAGGATATTGAACAGGCCCTGACTCTCGGTGCCACCCATCTCAGCCTCTATAGCCTCACCTATGAAGGTCGGACTCCTTTTGCACGGCGCGTCCAGCGGGGCGTTCTCACGCCAGCCGACGATACCCATCTCGAGCGTCTCTACCTTTTGGCCTGCGAGCGTTTGAAAGCAGCGGGTATGCTGCACGAAGAAATTTCTAATTGGGCCTACCCTCCTTATCTCTCACGCCATAATGCGCTCTATTGGCATGGCGAGAGTTGCATCGGTATTGGCTCCGGATCTCATAGTCATATCAGTAGCTTAGGTCCTTGGGGCCGACGCTGGAAGCAGGATGATGCCTGGCGAAAGTTTGCCGCTCTTGAGGGCGAGGTACCTGACATCGCGCTCGAAGAGATGACGAGTCTCCCCGAATATACGATCGAGACAGACCGTGATGGTGACGCCTGGGTGCTTGAAACGGTCAGCTCGGGGCTGAGAAGCCTTCGCGGTATAAATCTTAATGCGCTATGCACAAAAACTGGATATATTCTGCAGCCCCGTCCAGCCGTAGCGTCGGCGCTTGCTTCCGGGCTTTTGCAGCTGACTCCAGACGGTCAGCTCACGCTCACGGAAGCCGAGTGGTATCGCGAGACGCGCTGGGCATTAGAGGTATCTCTCTCTCTAGGAGCGAGGTAGGCCTATAATAGTCACAGGACTTGCGACGCGCTGGGTGGCTCGCGTCAACTGATTGCGATCAGGGCAGAATTACACCAAGAAAAGGGGTTTTTAATGGAGCTCTTGAAAAAACTACACGAAATTCGGCGACGGACAGGAGCTGCTCAGACCCCTGGACTTGAAGATAAAGTGATCGAAGAATTTCTGAGAACCGATCGTCAGTTGGCGCTGGCGATCGGTGGGGCTTACACCGAGTTTCTGAAGATCGAAGAGCGTTATGGCGACAAGTTAAAGTTGAGTGAGCAGGAGCTCATCAAAGACGTGCAGAGTGAATTCGTCAACTTCTACGAAGACGATGCCCTGAATCCCTACGTCAGCCTCTTTGCGCAAGGACCCTGGCTCGTCACCGTCCATGGGGCCGTTCTCCACGATTCGGGCGGCTACGGCATGCTCGGCTTCGGACATTCCCCGGAAAAAGTGATCGATGCGATGGCCTTCCCTCACGTGATGGCCAACGTGATGACCGCCAACTTCAGCCAAAAGCGACTGACCGATGCCCTGCATCGCGAAATCGGCCATGCGCGGCCACAAAAGAAGCCACCCTATCAGCGCTTTCTCTGCCTGAACAGTGGTTCTGAATCAGTGACGGTGGCGGCTCGTATCGCCGATCTCCAAGCCAAAACCCTGACCGATCCGGGAGCCCGCTTTCACGGCCGAAAGATCAGTTTTATCTCGCTCAAGGGTAGTTTTCACGGCCGCACGGAGCGCCCGGCACAGGCTTCCGATTCTTCGGCTAAGAACTATCAAAAGCTCGCTACCTTCCGCGAGCAGAGACTGGTGACGGTCGAACCGAATAATGTCGCCGATCTGCGTCAGGCTTTTGCCGATGCTGAAAAGAACGGCTATTTCTTTGAGATGATGCTGATGGAACCTGTGATGGGCGAAGGCAATCCCGGCGTTTCCATCACGCGCGCCTTCTATGACGAAGCTCGCAAACTCACGCGTGAGCACGGCGCTCTTCTGCTCATCGATTCCATTCAAGCCGGACTGCGGGCGCAAGGGAGCCTCAGCATTTGTGATTATCCTGGCTTTGAGACCTGCGAGCCGCCGGATATGGAAACCTTTTCGAAAGCCGTCAATGCTGGCCAGTATCCCTTATCGATCCTCGCCTTGAATCAAGCGGCGATCGACATCTACGTACGCGGCATCTATGGCAATACGATGACCAGCAATCCGCGGGCTCTCGATGTCGCCTGTGCAGTTCTCGAGATGGTGACGCCGGAATTGCGGCAGAACATTCGCGATCGTGGCGCAGAACTCCTCCAGAAGTTTAAAAAGCTCCAGACGGAATTCCCAGGCATCGTGACCGATGCGACTGGTACCGGTTTGCTGTGTGCGCTGCATCTCAAACCAGAGGGGTACAAAGTTGTTGGTAAGAAAGGTGTCGAGACCTGGCTGCGCATGCAGGGGATCGGCGTCATTCACGGTGGGAAAAACGCTTTGCGCTTCACGCCTCACTTTCGCATCAGTAGCCAGGAGATCGATCTAATCATCGACAAGATTCGAGCGGCTTTGCGCCAGGGACCTATCTATAACGCTTAAGCCTCATGCTGCGGCTTTGACTCTAAACGCCTTGGCCTTCCTTCACAGGAAGGCCTTTTTTGTTTGTGTCTGGCCTTTCATTACATTTTTGTTGATAAAAATTTCCCGAATTTTAACCCTCAGACTCCTCAAACCTGTGTATCATGTTGAAGATAAAGATAGGCGCAGCCCAAATACCAACTCTTGCCTGCATCATCGCATCTCGAGGGTCTGGACGATAAGATAGAGGAGTTATAGATGAAGATGGGTTTTCTGATCGATATGGATGGAGTGGTGTACCGCGGCAGTGAGCTCGTTCCCGGTGCGGTTGAATTCGTTGATTTGTTGCATCGCCGCGACATTCCCTTTATGTTTCTCACCAACAACAGCCAACGCACGCCCATGGACATCGCGACGCGCATGCAACGCCTGGGTTTTCAGGTCGGTGCCGAGCACGTATTTACCAGTGCGCTGGCGACCGCATCTTATCTATCAGCGCATAAGCCGCAGGGCACCGCCTATGTCATCGGCGAAGGCGGTCTTTTGAACGCTCTCGACCGTGTGGGTATCGCTATTGTCGATCACAACCCTGATTTTGTCGTGGTCGGTGAGGGGCGGACGATCAATCTGGAATCGATCGAGAAGGCCGTGCAGATGGTCGTCGATGGAGCCAAGCTCATCGCGACCAATCTCGATCCCAGCTGCCCGACGCAAGATGGTGGCGTGCGGCCTGGCTGCGGTGCTTTCGTCAAAATGATCGAAGAAGCGACGGGATTCCGCGCTTTCAGTCCGGGCAAACCGAGTCCCGTCATCTTCCGCGAAGCGCGCAAGCGGCTCGGCTTGAGCAGCGGAGAAACAATCATGATAGGCGATACGATGGAGACGGACATCCTCGGCGGCAATCAGCTGGGCTTTAGAACGATACTCGTGCTGTCAGGTGGAACCAAACCCAGCGATATCCAACGCTTTGCCTATGGCCCTGATGTCGTGATCGATTCGGTGGCCGAGATCACCGCCGATTTTCTCGATCAGCAACGAGCGATTCTGCATGGATACATGTCAAAGAAATTGCAGATCGATGCCTACAGCACGCGACTGTTGCATGAGCCTACCACTTGAATATTCTTATTTTTGCAGAACCAACGCCGCGATTTCGCAATTGAACCGGGTCAGCTCAGGACTCACCGTTCTGAGCTGAACGCGGCTCACATCATCGAGATCGAGCTTTCTGACCAGTCCCCAGCCTTCCTGCATCAAGCTTGATTTTTCCAGCTTGATCGTCTTTTGAACCCATTGCACTGTGCCATCCCCGCAGCGAAAGCTGGTCCCGAAGAAATCAGTTTCGCCTTCGACCAGTTGGGCCTGCATGGGAAAAGTCAGGCGAAAGGGATCGCCGTTGCCGCGTACGGCGATGACGAGCTGTTTAAACCCTTCGAGCGTGGTGGAGTCCGAGAGATTGAATCCGGCCGCGGCATAGGAGCCTCGATTAGAAGGGACGACCTTACCGGACCACATCAGAGAGCAACCATTTTTCTTCAGGCCGCCATTCACCTGCTCGAGTTTTGATTCCGAGCGACCTCCTTCGCGTGCGTCGCTGTAAGCGAACCAATAGGTATCGATATTGGTCCGCAGGTCGGCTGAGCAGGTACTGAAATCATCGAGGGTGAGGCCGCGGAGATTGGTTGGTGTCGTTGTTGGATCCTCGCTGGGAGCATCTTTAGCTGGAGCGCCTGGATTTTCATCGACGGGAGCTTTGTCACAGGCGGTGACAATGAGGAGTGCGGCAGTGGAGAGTAGAGAAAAAATAGGTCGCATCGAAGCTTCCTTCGCTGAGAGTTTGGTGAGATACCTTGAGGTGATTGTATCATTTATTGGGAATAATTTTGATGAGGTCAAGCTCCCTCATTTCCAGGGAGCCCTGCTCGTGGGGGGGCGGATAATAGTTATTCCAGAGCTTGCGATTGAACTCCTAGGCTGCGATTGTCTCTTTTACCAGTGATGGCAAATTTTTCGATGAGTTCACAATCGTACAAGTCAGTCAGATGACAATGCCACTTGTCGGCTATGGATGCATCACCTTATTAACATGGAGTCTATCCGTACACCTAAAGTTGAACCATAGTTACACATAACCCGAATATCCAAATTTCCGACATCATTTATGGTGGAATCAGCGAATTGGAATACCGCGCCTCCCATAGGTGGCTTGATTGCAGTCTGTTTCTCCCCGGCGATAACCTCAGTAGGTTTTGAGTCCGATATTTAATTAGGAAGCTATTTTTTTGTTGCTCACTTCATGACACATCAAAACTGCAAAATCGCGTTATCCTTCCCATAGCCTGTAGATGCACTTTCTCCATCTCCCGTACCCTTCCCCATCGATCGCAAACAAGCCGTCGATCTCCGCCGTCATCCAAAAATTATCAGGCCCCTCAGTCCAGTTCTGAAGCCCCAAAAACCTCCATGTTAGTCTCCCTTATCAAGGGAGGGCCTCAACATGGCTGTTAATTTCGATTCGATGAGTTTTGCTGAAATAATCGCTAGCGCACGTCAGCTTGTCAAAGATGAAAGAGGCATCATCGCTGATCTGATTCGTCACCTTATCGTGATTGAAAGTCTCAAAATCTATGCGATGGAAGGCTATTCTTCGCTGTTCAACTACTGTACGGAGGCCCTGGGCCTCTCTCATAATAAAGCCTGCAAGAGAGTCGCGGCCGCGCGCATCGCCAGGTTTTACCCCGAGCTTTTGACGATGCTTGAAAACGGCGAAGTCTCCGTCAGCGTTCTCGCTCTGCTGCCCCCTAAGCTGACGGAAGCGAACTACGAGTTGGTGATCGAGGGCATAAAGAATCGGAGCAAGCGCGAAGCCGAACTGTTTTTATCGACGATCTCGCTCGATGGCGAGCAGCTTCCAGATGAGCCGCGAGTGGAGGTCAAAATTCTTTGCCCTCAAGAGGTATTCCATAAGCTCGAGCGCGCTAAGGAAATATTGGCGCCTGGCGGACAGACCTGGGCTGATGTTCTGGATGAAGCCCTAGAGGCTTTTTTGGAAAAAAACGATCCCCTGCGCAAGGCGGAACGGGCCAAGAAAAGGGATGAAGCTAAGGAGACTAGGATCCCCGTGGAAGAGAAGGAAGCAGAGGAAAGTGAGGCCGCGGGAGCGATCGATTTTATCCCCGGCGAGACGCAAGGGCCTGGGATTATCTCCGGGGATAAAGATCGTGCTGATCGGTATATCCCCCAGGCCATCCGCCACGCTGTGACCGCGCGAGATGAAGGGTGCTGCAGTTACGTTTCGCCCGAGGGTAAACGCTGTGGGACTAGGAAGTTTTTGGAGCTGGATCACCGGATACCTTGGGCCCTGGGGGGACAGAATGAGGTTTCAAACCTTCGTTTGCTGTGCCGTGCTCATAATCTTTATGTGGCGGAGAAGATTATGGGGGTGGAGTTTATGCGCGGAAAGCGAGGTTCCACGGAAACTGGGTGGCCGTGCTCGAATCCTCTTGGCGTGAATATCGGACAAGGCCGAGCTTGATAATATTATTTTTTCAAATGTGCGGCCTCCAGCTTGAGCTTCTCAAGCTCTGTGTTCTGCTCTTGCATGGCCTCGATAACAAGTGGAATAAGGTCGCTATACTTTACGCGCTTG
>CANJJY010000280.1 GCA_947474445.1 Oligoflexaceae bacterium | reverse complement strand
ATTTTGACTCGCGTTCTTAATGAAGACATCGAGCCTCACACCTTCGACGAATTCTGAAACCAAGGCCTTTTCGGTACTCATTTCCGTATAGACCCGAGGAACGAGGACATATGGGTCATCTTTGAACGATTCATAAACCTTTTGCTGGCTGCTCGCCTCGCGCCGATAGTCGCACTCGGCTTCGAAGCGCAATCGATATTGATCGAGTATCTGATCAATGAAGACAGGGTTGAAGAACTGCCGGAAGACTGGCTTAAGGAGTCGGGCCATCGTTAAATCTGACTGTATGACCTTTTCGACCTGAGGATACATAATCTTGACGGCGACTGGAGTACCGTCGCTCAGTTCAGCGCGATAGACCTGACCGATGCTCGCTACGGCGATAGGCTCGCGGTCAAAGACGGCAAAGCGCTCGAGGTAGCGCTCGCCACCATCGGCCTCCAAGGACTGCAGCATCGTCTCGAGGGGGACTGCATTCGTGTTGTCGTAGACTCTCTGCAACAAATGCTGGGCGTCTTCGTTGATGAAGCAACTAGCAGCTAGCATCTGCCCAATCTTCATGGCAGGGCCTTTCAACTCGCTGAGTGATTTCTCGAAGTCACCGATGATCTCTTGATACAAGAGATACTGCTGCTTGCGGAATTCGTCGGCCGTAAGCTGCTGCATAAAGAGATTCGAGTAGCCCAAAGTCGCTTTGGCGACGATTTTCGCCATCCGGATAAATCGTGGAATGGTACCTGAAAAGAGCTTAGAATTGCTTCTGACTGCGTTTCGATCGACAATGACAGGCAGAGTGTCCGTCAATCCATCGAGGATAGACAAGGTATCATTGGATTTTTGTTCACTGAAATTGAGCGAAAGCCGTTTATATTCTTCGATGAGAATGGATGCAAAGGTCAATTGCTTGCACCGATTCAGCCAACGGATCGCGGAAACAAGAAAAAGGAGCTTCCATTCCGGGTCATGGATCTGATGCATGTTCCTCAGCTGTTCACCCAGAGCCTTCAAGCGATTCTGGAAGGGCAGGTCCAAGTCATAGATGGTTTCCAGAGAGGTTAAGAGGCGATCGACCACGACGTCAGCCGATAGAACGCCTTTGATTTTCTTATTTTTTGGATCTCGCTTGCGGGTAACCTTCTTCCACAAATCGCGGTAGCGAGACGCAAAAAGCCAGAGCTTAGCCGTATCCAAGCTCAAGGTATCGCTCTGCTTGCCATTGTCTCGGACGAAATCGGCCAGAATTTTGGGGTCGGCTCCTCGAGTCATCTCACAGAGGGTATTCTCAAAGCGAAAGATCAAACTCCACTTGGGATCGTCATTTGCTTCAACACCATAGATTTGACAGAAGTTGTGAGCCTGCTCGCTTTCACCGCTCAGGCGATACGATCGTATCAACAAGCGGTAGCCTTCGAACATTTCTTCTTTTTGCGCGGCCCCATTGTGATCGAATGCATGGAGCGCTACTTTTACAGTATGAAGGTGACCGAGCTTCCAAGCCTGCTTTGCACGTAAAAGTATCTCCGCATCCTGAGCATGTCGGCTATCGCGCCCTAAGTATTCGGCCACCATCGCTTCAACAACGCTGTCCCATGGTCGTCCTTCGATAAGTTCATAATGCGACATAGCGAGATAGAGCCGGGAATAAAGATGGCTCAATTGGGAGGTAACGGGAGGAATACCACAAAAATTCAAACATTTATCTGCCATCTCACGCAGTTTCTCGCGGTCCTTGTCCTTGGCCGTGAGAGTATCAATGCAATGCTCCAAGGCATAAATTATGTAAAAGTAGACGCGAAGGGCATCTTCAGGGGCATCGACCTTGATACTATCCATTTCCGCGTAGATGTAGCTCAAGGGATCAGAAAACGATCCTGATTGCGCGATGCGATCACAGATCTCGACCTCGATGGCGGTCAACTTTTCCTGAGTCATGCGCGCCGCAGACATATTCATAAAAAGGTCATCCAGTTAAGTGGGTGTCCTCAGGCTTTTCGGAACAGTTACTGACATCTAAAGGATTAAGTTTTCGCGATCGCTTCCCTGGGAGAAGGGGGAAAAGTAAAAATGCCAGAAAAGGGCAGTTCTTTTAATAGGTTGCCGGCCCCCTTAGTTCCAATTGATTAAGGAAATTCTGGGGGCCGAACGTGGGTTTCCCACTTCCCTACACTCGGCCTGTGACGCGCACATAGGTCATGTCTTCGAGCTTCTTACTCCACTCATCGACAAGGGCGCGATCGTCCGTTTGCGAAGGATGAAAGCGCGGAGAAAAGTAGCTCAGGTAGTCACCGATCACTGACGTAAAGTAGCCATTTCGACCCCAGGTAAGTTTGAGAAACTGTAAGGCGGCCTTGATATTGAAGACCTGCTTATCCTTGCGAAGCATTTTAAACTGATAGAAGAGAGTCTGCCCGGCGAGAACCAAAGTCGCGAAGATCATACTGAGAGCACGCAGCGCATAGCTCCCGCCAATCGCTTGGTATACATCGAAGGCCACATCTTTGTGTTCGATCTCTTCGATCGCATGCCAGACGAGGAGGGGGCGAACTTCGGGATCAATACTTTCGATGAGGTGCGGCTTACGCAAGAGGCTAGCTGCGAAAATAGCTGTCATGTGCTCTAGAGCCACGGTAGCAGCCAAACTCAGAATGGGTTTGATGCGCATATCGCGCTCATAGCGACGGAGTGCGGCTGCTTCAATCTTTTCGCAGTAGATCTTCGCGTCCGGAACTTTCGAGGCTATCCACTCATTGAATTCCTGATGCACGTGACTGTGCAAGAGCTCCTGACCGGTAAAGGCACCGATCGCGCGCTTAAGGTCCTTGTCTTGAATTTGGCCCTTATAGCGATTGACTGATTTTACGAACATGTCTTCGCCCGATGGAAACTGAAAGGAAAGAGCGTTGACTAGATGAGTTAAGTAAGGATTGCCGAAGAACCAATAGTTGCGATGTTGCCTTGAAAAGTCCGTACTAATCGAACGGATGACGATACGTGATTCTGGAAGACTGCTCTGTACCTGTGCTTGCATGTTGTTTCCCTTGCCTTTCATACGTTGCTATCATCTAGCGTTTCTATTTATTTAGATTTTCACTTCTAACCACTCTACGCAAACCTCGCATCGACTCGTCTTCTTTTATCTGATTTCCGTATTGTCCTAACCGTTGCAAGCCGCATACCGCCATCCACCATCATGATATCTATCGATTTTCTACTTTTTCGATGTCGTTCGCTACGCCTATCCGAAGTGAGATATTCCTAGAAACCCTAATTAATCCAATAAATACAGCTTGATCGCTTGACCTGCCCAAACCCGAAGTCACCACTTGTTTCTCTTCGTTGATGTATTCAACTTAAATATCCGCAACTTTTAGCTGAATAGCGTTTTTCACACCTGCCCAGTCGCGATCGGTCTTAGAGAGACTCGGAGCTTTGTCGAAAGACCAATGCAAAAATTCACCTCCTGGTGAGGAGGTGAATGTTGACCCGTCAAGCAAAACTTTTTAAACCGCTAACACTTCAATTACTCAATTTCAGATATCCCTCCTCTGCAATGCGTCGTGCCACGGCAAGTGCAGTCGTCTCTGCTTTCGCAGGTTGACCGCTGTTGGCGACCTCTTGCCGAGTCACAGCGACAAATTTTGTAATCTGCCCCTCCGCCAATAGGAGGGTCAGGATATTGGCCACAGTATTGTCCGTATTTTCTGAAGCACCTGGCTTTAGGTTGATTAGACTTGTGACGACTTGACCTTCTTTCACCACGATCCAGTTAGACTTCATCAGTCTTTCATCGTTGATGGTGATGGGGCCGACCTTGACTACGAGAACATCTTTAGTCTCATACCCGCCGAGGCTGTTCGGCCCCATCGCAGCAAGTTCAGCCACCCGCGTACCTGTGAAAGTAGCGCTCCCTTCGGTGAAAGTCCACACGCCTAGGCCTCCCCGTTTGCCGACTACCGTGGCAATCGGACTAGAAATCTCCGATGAAGTCGCGAAAATAAACTCGCTGACGTTATTGACGTTGGCCGATTTTATTTTCGACACCGTTGCGGGAGCCACTCCTTTATAAGGAGAGCTGAGCAGAGCAGCAAAGGCCGCCGTAGGTTGCCCATTGAGACAGAGAATTTCGAATTCTGCCTTAAAATCAGTAAATATCGTTGGGCTTTGGCAGACCACTTGTGTCGCCGACGCGACCTCTTTGGCTATTGAGTTGGGTTCAGCAACTACCTTGGTATCTGATGCATTCACTTCGTCTGCTTTGACGCCTGTTTCCCCTGCTGCGCCGGTATTTGACCCTACGGCCGGCACGCCTGTTGAAGAGCGTTCACCAACGGCGTCCCCGCTCGGAGACGAACGATTCTCATAGCGGTCTTTGTAGGGGTTACTCTCCTCGCTGCAAGACATCAAGCTGATGGGAGCAATAATCATGAGAAATAAAATTTTCATATATGAAGACCCCTCTATCCTAAATGAGCAAAACACGAACATTGGCCCGCATTTGGATACTTGCAAGGTAGAGGCCTTATCGGCTCGCGTTGGGAAAATCATAGGGACCCGCTTTCCCTGGCATTTTTTGAGTTCGAAAGACCGCTTTTTCTTCAAGTCCTAGGCAATCCCAACTTTCAATAGTGACTATCTCCCAAAAAACTGTTTGATTAAGGCAACTTAATTCCTGTGACTCGTAGAGCTCCTGTAATCGGCAGAGGTCTGATCTTTAACAAAGACCCAAGCCAATGGAATGATTGATTCTATGCGAAAAGTGAGTTTGGAGTACTGAGCTTAGAAGGATCTTTCCGAACAAAAACTTACCGGAGGTTTGCTCTTAGCGGGAATGAGTGGGATAGGACCATGCTCGAGGAGGTTTACCTCCATGAATCTTTCTAGGCTCCGGCAGAGAATATCACGTCCATGGTCTTTGCAGCTTTCACCTTGATGCGTAGCGGCTTTGGAGAACTGATAAAGCCCTTTCCAGGTCGAACTTGGTTCGCCTCGGACGCCGAAAGGCCATCACCTCTAGAATCAATTTGGTAGCGGGCCACGAGTTTGATGAGAAGAAACTCAAGAATGGTCACTGTCAGCGAAGACCCGGGGCAGGACCGCTGTCCGGTCCCAAAAGTCATCGTAGCATGAGATTCAGCGCGCTTGTAGGATAGTGATTCTTTGAGAAATCGATCGGGATTGAAGGTCAGGGCATCAGCGCCCCAAAGCTCTGGGTCTCGCTGAATCAACGGCAGCCAGACGAGCAAGAGCTTCCTGGCTGGAATCTCAAAATCGGGACCCTCAATCTTTGAATCCATCATGCGTGGAAAAAGAAAAGGGACCGGAGGCCACAAACGATTGATCTCTTTGACGACAGCCGAAACATAGGGACTATTCTTGAGGTGCTCGCGGGAGGGCACCGAAGTCAAGCCGACAGCTTCCCGACGGCAGCGCTCTTGGGCGTTCTTGTGAAAACCAATGGTGCTGAGGAGCCAACTCGCTATTGACGCCAAACCACCCTGCCCAGCACGATAGACGGCCACGAGATTATCTTGAATTTCCCTGGCGGAAAGAGTCATACCCTCTTCTGTGCTAGCGTTGATCTTAATCATTTCCTTGAGGGCACAGTCCGGGTAGGACTCAAAGTCAGAGAGACATTTTGTATAGCACTCATCGACAAATGTTCGGATACGCTTTGCCGCGCCAAATGTTTTCCAAAAGAAGACGGGGATGAGAACCCCACCAGCGGTGTCGGAAAGCAAGGCTCGGAAGTAATCCAAGTTGTCTCCTTGCAAGGTATTAGGATTGACGCCGAAGGTGAGGACGCTTAGTGTGTCGAAGACCCAGCGCTCCATAGCGGAAGACATATCATAAAACTGATCGTTGGCTTTCTCTCCTAGAAAATCCAGGAACAGGTCTACCTGGGCCGCAATTGTACCTGAATAAAGTTTGGTCACAGCCACCGGCGAAAAAGCCCTAACCATATTGCGCTTGCTGCGCTCCCAGGCTTCACCATTTTGGGCAACAGCGTTATTGCGAAAGGGATCGATCCAATGGATGAAATCAACCTTGCGTATTTCAGACGGCTTTCTCTGAATAGCCTCCGATATTTCGGCGGAAGAAACCAAAAGTCCGACGCGAAAAGGAAGAAAGGATAATCGACCATGCTTCTCAATGAGCAAGTTAACCGTTTGGCCGAAATTCGCTCGCGCTTTTATGATACTACTGAGAACACTCCAAAGAGAAATCGTCTT
>CANJJY010000279.1 GCA_947474445.1 Oligoflexaceae bacterium | reverse complement strand
CGGAGGGAGTCAGATAGGTAGCAAAGATCTGCTCTTTTTTCACAAAGGACAAGAAATCGTCATACCAAATTTGACTTTGATCATCGGCTTTGATGCGCGACAGGCCTTTGCTTTCAAAAAAGTCTATGGTCTTTTCGATGAGCTCACGGCTCTTCTTATCCTGATGAACACGATTATATTTTTTCGGATTGAGTAAGATCATGGAAAGCCCCCTGTTGTGTATATCGGACTGATGGCTAGAGTCGCAAAGACGATCAATGGAACGATGACGAGCGATACGGCTCCGAGCGTGATGACGGCCGCCGCTTTCCTGCGGCCAAGCCCTTTGCGCGTCAAACGATCGAAAACCGGGGTCGCTAAGAGAGCGAGGATGCTGCCCATGATGATCGTTAGCAAATAGGGTTCGATCATCTTGTAGGCGAAAAAAAGCGAGCTGAGCAGGATGGCGATAAAGCTGACGAGCGATGCCCGCGATTGGTGGGGCGGTCCATACTGATTCATGCGCGGCGACCAGCGAAACGATCGGTCGCGGCAACGAGGGCGCGGCAATTGCCCGGCTCGCTTGCGGCGTGACCGGCGTCGGGCACCACCATCAATTCTGCCTCGGGCCAGGCCTTATGGAGAGCCCACGCTGAGGTCAAAGGACAGACGACATCGTAGCGTCCGTGCACGATGACGCAAGGGATCTGCCGGATACGATCGATTCCCCGCAGAAGATGATCATCCGAACTGAAGAAGCCCTTGTTCACGAAATAATGGCATTCGATCCGCGCAAAGGCTAAGGCAAAATCCTCTTCACCGAATCGCGCGATGGCCGCGTCTTCGGGGAGGAGCTTGCTCGTGCTTCCTTCCCAAACGCTCCAGGCGCGGGCCGCCTGCAGGCGCACGGAGCTATCCTCAGACGTCAAACGTCGGTAGTAAGCCGACAGATAATCATGCCGTTCGCCTTCGGGGATGGCATCGCGATACGCTTCCCAAGCGTCGGGATATATTTCACTTGCTCCAAATTGATAAAACCAATCGATCTCCTGTCGCCTGAGGAGAAAAATTCCGCGCAGGACTATTTCCGTTACCACCTCGGGATGCGTCTGAGCATAGGCGAGAGCGAGGGTGCTGCCCCAGGATCCACCGAAAACTTGCCAGCGATCGATGCCGAGATGTCGCCTGATCGCTTCCATATCGGCGACAAGGTCCCAAGTTGTATTCTCCTCGAGACAGGCGTGAGGTGTGCTTTGTCCGCAGCCGCGCTGATCGAAAAGGATGATCCGATAGAGTTCGGGATTAAAAAACCGCCGATGGCTCGCATCGATGCCACCACCGGGGCCACCGTGTACAAACACCACGGGCTTGCCCTGAGGATTCCCGCATTCTTCAAAATAGACTTCGTGAATCTTAGACACTCGCAATCGGCCATTGCGGTAGGGTTCTATTTCAGGATAACGCCAGGTCACCGGATCACGTCGAACAGTCATCGCTTATCCTTTAATTTTGAGCCTTAGCCTCTGAACTCCTGCTGCGCGAGCAAGAAACGTATTTAAACCGGGCTGGCTTGATTTTGCCACATGAAGCTCTCGTCCATGCTGCTCTATCCTCTTAAATCACGGCAGAGTTAAGGATTTATGTCACAATTACATGAATAAATAGGACCAGGGACGGAGCAGGACTGCTGGTGGCATACCCTGGGGCCTATGAGTGAGGGATGAGTACAAACGTTCATTGTTTGAAATTTTGGATGGGCTCGGAGTTCAAATTTTCAATTAACTTGATCGAAAATTCAAGCTGCCTACGCGCGCGGCGGGCGCCGGTGTTCGTAAGTGAGAGCCAAGCCTCTCGCCCCTCACTTATTTTCTAAAGATACACAATTTCAGGGCTGCGCAATTGGCTCCGTTGCGTTAAAAGGGGTTTCAATCAGGACCAACCGCACCTGACTTTGCTGTGCTTGACTCAACGCGCGGTTTAAAAAAATCTGTTTGTCTCACAGATTTTACACCAGGAGAACTTTATGAATTCATCGCTTCAGTCTCTGCTTCAACGTGGCCTTCGATTCGCATCAAGCGCGACACTCCTCTTCGGTATCAGCATGGGATCCCTGAGAGCCGCTGATAACACCGACCTCAAACCCGATGGCTTTGGCCTGTCGCGCGAAGCCTTAGTAAGCAAATACCCCCAGATTGAAGAAGGCAGCACACAACCAGAAAATAAGAAGATCCTCTGCCCCTTCCATCGTCTGCTCGAGCGAGCCGGGATTTACGATGCGGATAAAAAGGAACAGTCGCCCCTGACCGTCAGCGTCTTGAAGATTACTGCCTTCGCTCGCGAGTTCGGTTGTATCATCGCCGGCTGCGGTGGAGTTGCCACGGCAGTTTCTGCAGGCCAGTTGACCGAGGGAACGACGACACAAGGTAACGTAAACGTCGAATCCTTGCACACAGCTCTTGGGATTGCTCATGATTGCGGTCTGACCTTTGCCAAAGGTGGAACCGAAGTGAGCGATACGGTGCGCGCTCAAACCTTGGCCGCCCTTTCTCAGCGGGCCGATGCTGACGGTCATCTCAAGTATTCTGATCTCGAAGCTGTTAAACTGAATATCTGTGCTGCTCAGGGTGTACAGAACACCTCGGCCGGGACGATCGAAATCGGATTGATCTACACCTTCCTCGGCGGCAACCGCCGTGGATATATCGATTACTCCGACGTTGAGCGCCTGTTTTTTGCGGAACTTCCTAAGACGATCGGCAATCCGTTTCTCCCCATTAACAAGTAATCGTTTTCGATCTTTTGACGGCGAAAAGAGGGTTCTAGGATGCGCATGGTATTTTTGATTCTGCTCGGCTATACCCTCTTTCTCTCTCTTTTCGCCGCCCTTTTTACAGCCGCGCTGCATCGTCGCTTCAAAGGCCTGCCTCGCAAACTAAGTTTCAGCCTCATGTTAGGCCTAGGACTTCTGCTCGCCCCCATTCCTTATGAAGGCGATTTTACGATCTTGATCCTGCGGCTGATCGCATGGGTGTCCAGGGTCTAAAGTCATTGTTCATCCTTAAAATGACCATTATAATAATCATTAGAAACCTTTAAGCCCGCCTATCAGAATTTTGAAGATATAACTTAAATTTATTTATTCAGTCCGGGGCTTGCTCACGCTCGAACGCAGAATAGTGACGCAACAATGAGGCTTTGGTAGAATAGACCTTCGCACACACCTTCACTTAATGGCTCAAATAAAGGATATGAACGTGGGATCTTTTTTCGATCGCTTGTTCCGGGGTTCGGCCTCCCCAGAAGCCACCGCGCAGACTCTCAAAGAGAGCCGCCTGCATCAACGCCATCGACTCCAGGACTTCGATCTTCTCACCATCTCGTGGAAGGATGGCCAAGCCCTGCGTCTCCAAAATCTCAGTTATGGGGGATTTGCGCTGGTTCAGTCGATGGAAAAGACCTCTCCTGATGATCTCAGCATCATCGCGGGTACCCTGCATTTGCAAGGTGAAGCTTGCCCATTTAAAGCCAAGAAAGTCCGCGAAGATAGCGGAATCTTCGGCTTTCAATTCGTTCACGACACGGAAGAAACACTCAAGTTTCTGCGGCCCTTTCTCGAAAACCTGCGGGCCGGCGAAAGCATGTCAGCGATCGATACCGCCTATCTCAACGCCGCATTCAGCAGCCGCTACCAAGTTGCGCTCCGTGGCGATGGCCCGGTCGATCTCTTTCTTGAAAACGCCACGAACGGGCCCCTTAATTTTCACATGACCTTCCGCAATCACAAGATCTATCACGAGATTCGCCTGCGAGACCAGGTCCTCGTCACGGGCCGGTCCTTTGACGAGGACGGAGTGGCGACGCGCATGCTGACTGACGTCAGCCCGGATCCGCTCGTTTTAAAACAGGCGATGCAAATCTTGGTCGGAGCCTTGATCCAAGATGGTCCACACGTCGCTTCGATTAAACGGGTCTATGAAAAGTTGCGCGGTGGATGCTAGATGGGCCAGAGCAAGGGGCGATCGAAGTAAAATGCCAATAAATTTCTTTGCATTTTAAACCGCGGCTTTAGCCTTTTCCCTCTCCTCAAAAGCCGCGGTCCCAGCCCATTCACCGGCACCCCCCTCTCTTTCCACTTGCTTACTAAATCGTCTTAACAACTCAATAAATAATAGATTCTCGCCATTGATGGCGAGGCCTCTATCGCTCATTTTGCATAGATGTCAGGATTCTGGACAGTTTGCAAAAAGGAACGCGTATTAGAAACGGCAGCTTACCAGTGGGCACGCTAACTGCAAAGTTAGACTCGCCCATCGTGGGCGTCTCGTGCAAATCAAAGGAAATCAAATGCTCGTCTCAAAGAAGTCTTCCGCCCTCATCTTGCTGTCGATCCTCGCCATAGTTGCTTGCGCCCCTAAGAAAAGTTCTCCTGCTTCTGAAACGGCTGCTGCTCCTGCTGCCGCACCAGCTGGTACTTTGAAACTGACTGACACACTTGGTGACAAAGCTAATAAAATGATCGGTACTTGGAAAGGCATCACTTTCAAGACCCGCAAGACTTGTCTGTTGACAGTGGCGAAGATTATCACCCCCCACTATGCTTCCGTTGGCGTCCCTTCCGGAGAAGCTTCTGCCGAACTCACGGCTAGCTTGAGCGTTCCGAGTGATCCGGCCCTTAACGGCTATCCAGTTTATATTACGCAAGAATTTTTGAAGAATGGCGCCAACGGCAATGTAGTTGTCGACCAGACAGGTCAATTCAACTTTACAACAGTGACTGGTGTATTTGGATTGATCAATCGCTCTTATTTCAAATTCGAAACTAAGGCCTTTGCCGGCATCCTGACTTCGGCTCACATCAAGAGCGGTACGGTTCAAGTTGCCTTTATCGACAACCAAGAAGACAAAGAAGAAATCAACTGCGTTGACCTGAAAAAAGTTGATTAATTAGAAGTGGTTTTATTTCACCCTAGCTGCTGTGCTTTGCATGGCCGCTAGGGTGTTCGCGTATCTGACGCTTTTCCTAAAGATCTTCCCTTGCTACCGCGCCCCGTCGCGAGTCGAGAAAGAGATCAAACGATCTCTTCCCCATCTCCCACTTTGGACTTAGTTGCCCACAACACAAGACTGGTTGTTTTCCCAGCCCCAGCCGTCGCCATCTACATCAGAATCTGCACTGCTGCAGTAGGAGTACACAACTTTGCAGCTGGTGTTATTTTCCCAGCCCCAGCTGTCACCATCTTCATCGACGGCAGGACTGCTACAAGCGGGAAAGAATTTATCGCCAACCGCCACGAGATTGCCGCTAGCTGGCTGGGCCGCAGGCCGGCTAGGCGCGACGCCTGGGCCGTTATTATCATCGCGGCAAGCAGCAGCGTATGGATTTTGCAGACAATACTGACCAACTTGATGGCCTTTGGCTAGGATACTGCCGCCGCCTGCATAATGGCCTTTCGCATATCCACCGTAGCCACCCGAGTTGCCATAAACGGTTTCGCCAAATGAATCTTTATAAGGCAGGCCATGGGCTTTCTTTTGACTGTTCAAGACATGCTTGCCGTATTCCAGACCACCCATGCTCTTGCCGGCATGGCTGCTGTGCCCGGCACCTTGAAAGCGTCGATCCTGCACTTCGTCGTTAGCCCAAGCAGAAGCAGAAAGTCCTAGAAGCAAAGAAGCAAGTAAAACTGGTTTCATCATGGTAATTCCCTTTCACAAATGAGTCTTCATTTTTTCTAGCACGATGGCTTTTTCAAATCGATACAAAATGATTCAAATTTAATCACACTCATCAAATAGATGATTCGCCCCAGCGGCCTGAAGCGGGAGCATAATTGGCGGTGGATGGCAGTATCATGCGCAGAGGCGATTGAGTGGCCAATTTTTCGTGATAAACAGGTTGCCGCTCTGATATGCTCATTTCAACTCATATGAGTCAGGAAAGCCAAACAGAATCTAAGCTTGGTTAGGAAGAGATGATTATTATTTTTTACGACAAGCCGCGAAGAGACCGCCTTTTGAGGTGATCCCCCATTCTCTAATTTCACTTTTTTTCATTTGAAGAGGCTTGGATGTCCGAAAATCAAAAGAACAATCGTAGTTCTATCGCGCATCATATCTTCAGTGGTTCGACGACGATGATTGGAGTGTGTATTACCGTCATCACCTTGTTCAGTGTGATGCGCACGGGTGCTAAAACCTATGCCGACGAGATGCTCAGCGTCGACACCCTCCTGTTCATCGCCGCCTCTCTCTTTTCCT
>CANJJY010000278.1 GCA_947474445.1 Oligoflexaceae bacterium | reverse complement strand
CTGACACCGCAGCAAAAGTCTTGTCTTCATTCAAGACATCCAAATCGCTCGCCCCGACCACGAGATCACCGCGAATGCCCTTGCCGCAGAGGAGCACCATATTGCTCAAGGCATTGTGGTCCGTCCCGGTGGTCTCGACCGTCTTGCCTGCTTGCATATGCGTGCGCGAGAACTCCGAACAGATCATCACCGTCGTGACATCGAGCATGCTCACACCGCTCGCCGCATCAAAGGGAGTCTCTTGCAAGAGCTTGAGAGTCGCGAGGATGGAGGCGTTGAGATCTTCAAAAGTTTCCTGGGCGCGCGCGGCATCGGCGGGCGCATGGGTATCGAGAACCTTGTTCGGGGTATATGTAATGAGGGCGGTCCGCGTCAGTCGATTCCTAAAATAACTCAGCGCGACCCCAGTCCGTTTTTCGAGGTCACTGGCCTCGGGACGAAAGGTGACACCCGTGCGCCCCAAGTCTGCAGCTAAGGAACCGGCTTTATCGAGCCCATCAGCATAGGCAAGACAGCCTTGAGCCAGGGCCCCAGCCCCTTGTCCACAGGCGCGGGCTCGCTCGCCCACCACTTGGCGCCAGCTCGGTATCCGGCCTCCGCCAGCTTTCTTTTGCGCATTGCTCGCCAATTGGTTGGCCGTCTCGCTGTCTAGGATCAGCGCTGAGGATCGATTGCTCAGGGTCGCCTTTAAGCCTCCAAGGCCGACGAAGGGCAGAGGAGTTCCTCCTGCGGTCAACTGCGAGCCGAAATAGTTGCCACCAAAGGGATTGGCTGTGAGCGCTGAATTGACGTTTTGTTCATGGCCTTCGAAGCCGGCCGGCATGAAAACGCCATTGACGATGGCCAGACGGCTTTTGAACGATTCAAATGGTTTCGCCAAAGCGGACGCCCAGCAGCGGCCGCCTGCGGCTCCCTCCCAGAGAAAGGCGTCATCCTTTGCAAAGTTGGCGATTCTGCCCGCGGCTGTAAAGATCTTGGGGCGAGCATCGAAGAGATAAAGACTATCCATACCGCTTTCAATCAATATTTGCAGAAAGAAATGGGGATTCTGGGTACCACCTTCCTCTGAAAAGGCGTTCATGGCAGCACCAAATCCCCCGAGGATCAGGGGCGAAACGAGAAGAGAACGGCGCGAGAGGGCTTGCATAGAAAAGCTCCGAAAGATTTTTGAGTGTCAGTGTTCGAGAAGAAAGTAGGGGTGCATGAACAGAGACTGCAGGACGGCCTGCGTGCGATACCGCCCTTCAGCCTTGCGCCAGTCGGTATCTGGCTGCTGGATCGCCGTCAGCCAGGCTTCTCGCTCGCTTTCGGGAGCATCGTAGCGCATTACCACCTGCCAGATATCACGAAGGCTCGTGCTCGCATCGGCATCGACAGGACTCTTCTCAATCTCCCCCATCGCTCGGGTGATGCCCTCATCCAAATAATTACCAGTCGAGAATTGGGAGATCTGCCCGGCCGTCTTCTCCATCAGAATATCCCAGAGCAGAACGTTGACGGGGTTAGGTGCTGCGGCTTCAAACTGAGAGGTGGTCGTGCCTTCGGTAAAAGCGCCGAGGAGCGCATTGAGTGCAGGACCCAATAGATAACTCATTTGGATCTTATTGCCCGCGCTACTCAGGCGTTCGTTCAAGATGATTTCGATTTCACCCAGCCCCTTAAAACCTCCGACTCGGCGACCGGCGACACGTAAATCACTTGCATTTTCCTCAGCACCGTTGCGGGGACCGCAGGCTATTAGAAGGCCGAGAACAAAGAAAGGGATGAGTCGATCGGAGAATATCATGGGTTACCTCTTAGCTGAGAATCGATCCATTTGAATAAGCTGGCGCGTTCGACCGGGCCCATCGCTCGCATCAAGGGCATTTGACGATTGACGTCGCTGCTCGTCAGACGCTCTTTCATCCGCTCCAGAGTCGTCGCCATCGGCAGGGCCTGGCCGCTGTCCTTGTCGATGTGATGAAAACCCATTTTTCCACCGCCCTGATCTTCCCAGATACTCAGATCGAGGCCGGCCGGCGCTCCCGTTCCTTTGTGACAAGAGGCACAATTCTTTTCGATGATAAAGGACACGGCACAGGGTAAGCCGCTGGGCTTGACGCCGGCAGGGAAATCGTAGCACTGACCAAGCTCTGGGTCGGGCGTGCTGAAGGTCTTTGAAAGGACAAAGGACTTATACACATCCTTGAAGGCTTGACTCGAAGCGCCGGGGGGTGCATCGGCTTGAGCAGCTTGCTGAAACTTTTCGGCCAGGCTATCGATCCAACTCCCATCGTAAACTTGATCAGCTCCGAGGACGTAGGACGCCATTTTTTTGGTCAAGCACACCTTCGATTCGCGGACCCGGCGAATGATGGCGAACAGATCATCGAGGGAGTCGCCGTACTCGTTGAGTTTGGCCTTGGTCGCCGATCGCACATATCCCACGTTCCATGCGCGGGCGGGATCGCTCGAGCGCCAATTGTCAAGATAATTTTTCAAATCATCACCGCTGCGCTGGAAAAGATCATCATGGATCAGGAGGTCACTCTTCTGAGGATTGAAATCGACGCCGGAAAAGCCGCGATAGCGGAAAAAACCGGCCATAGGATCGAGCTTGTAGTGGCAGGCCGCACACCCCGCGTCACTCGCATGTTTGTGGCTGCTCATCCCAGAAGGCGCAACGATATTGATAGGGGTGAGATCGTCACAGAAGTAGGTCCTGAGCATGTAGGCGGCGCGGCGACGATTGAAGTTGGTCGATGAATTCGGCAGTTCTTGCCACATGGAGCTGGAAAAGTTTTCACGTTTCACCACGTCACCAAAAGAGAATTCATTCGCTTCAATGCGCACAAATTCCTTGATCTGTTTGACGGAAGTGGGCAGTCGCTTGACGAGGGCCGGAATCTCCTTAGTAAGCTTCAATTTCTGATCGAGATCTTTGGCGATGGTCGCCCGCAGAACGTTTTCTGGTGCCGGCGCTAAGCCGCTGAACCCACATTCTAAGCTAAACTCAAAACTCATGGTCGATAGACCATCGAAGGGGGGAGGAAGAGCGAGAGCATCGATATAGTTGGCGAAGCTGTCTTCACGCTCGGGGTCGTCAATTTCGTCGCAAAGTGCTTTGAGATCAGTCGTCTTCTCTGCTTTCTCGCGCAGTCTGAAAAGGTCATTTTCAGCGCGTTCTATGTAAAGACTTCGAATTTGATCAGAAGATAGCCCCTTGATGTCATCTTTTTTATCTTTGCCACCGACGGAGGGAAAAGGGGCACTCACTTCGGTGCCGATGAGATAAGGGATTTTCCAGTCAAAGAGGGTGAAGTAATCGCCCCCTTGACTGACTTCCATCGCCGCGATTATGGCAGGAATGGATTGAGTAGCCTCTTGGCCGTACTTGCCTGAGAAAGGTTTGAGAGACTCGAGCTTAGATCCTTGGAAGTAGAGGTTGAAGTCGAGCACGGTATCAAAGAATTCTGGTCTCGCCATCAGTTCATCGACAGCCGCTTCACGCGAGAGACCGAGGAGATGCTCTTCCTCAGCGGGGGTCAAACGCGCTTTACCATAGAGGAGCGCCCGCACAGCCTTGTCGAGCCAAGCCCGTTGTTCCCAGCTCGCCTCGCTAGCGGGATGACTTTGGCTTTGATCGCGGTGACAGGATAAAAGGGGAATGACCAGCAGAGTCAGTGAGAGAGCGAGACCAGAAGACCAGCAGGAACGAGAATACACAGGGAGCCTCCACAGGAACGAGCACCAACCAAGTCAAATTGATGCACTCCTGTTGCCCTGTCAATGCGAAATTTGGGTCAAGTCGTAAGGCGAGGAAACCATTGCCAATGGCTGTCCGCCCTCAGAAAACCTGAGGCTTAAGGCTGTTTGAGCGGTCCTTGCAGCTGCACACGGCCAATGCCGAATTCATCGAAGGAATCAGGTTTGTTTTGGGGGCGATAGGTACCGCCCTGGATCTGCAGCGTATATTGTCCGGCCGGAAGTTTGATCTGGTTCGAGTATTGGACGACTTCGGTGTTCTGAACGCTGCCGAGAACATCGGTATAGACGACGGTTCCCATGGAATTAACTATAGAAATTTTGTTGTTAGCTGAAGACATATCGCAGATATCGCGGAGCATGACGCTGAGCTCACCCTCTCTCTCCATCACGAAATCCAGGCTCTTTTTCCCATAAACCGTCTTGAGAGCGATGACGTCGAGCGTGGTGGCATTGGCGCAAAGACGGAGACCATCCCCCACAGGGTTTGCCATGGCACGAACAAAGAATTTGCTGAATTCTTGCGTGACACTTTGCTTAGACGCTGCCATTTCGAGTTTGATGGGCAGATTGCTGTTGATCGTCATGCGGCCTATTCCAAAATTATCATACTCCGCAGCCCCTAAGAACTGCGCATACTCCGGCTTGAAAGTGATCTGGCCCGAGCTGATCTTCAGCTGGTAGGTGCCGGCTGGAAGTCCCTGCGCTGTCTTTGCATGGAATTCCGTCGTGCCTGCCGGTATCGGCCAGGATTGAAGGACTTTGCCGTTCTGAACGAGTTGCAGCAAATTCTTGGGATCGGCGGCAAGATAGTCTTTGAAAATATCAGGAACGCCTACATCGCAGAGTTGGGCAAAATCCATGGAGAGGTTCGTGCCCCCCATAGGAATGTCGATGGAGATCGCTTCGCGAACGATAGGAATCTGGGCTGAGACGGGACATGCGTTGGCGCCGCCACTGGTATTTGCGTAAGAGCCACTGCCGAAAGACAAATTCTGATAGCGTCCGACCAAGCCGAGGCCCGTCGGTGCCATGATAAGGGGAACGCGGTATTTGACCTGATGAAGCTCTTCGGCCGTAGCCTGCTGACTCACGCGCAGCGCGATATCGAGGCTCCTTACGGCCTGATCGTGCTTGACTAAGAGATACCAGTCGGCATCCGGGTAGGGAGAGGCAAGCATCGACACGGTGAACTCTTCTTGAGTCAGAGAATCGTAGGCTTTGAAGGCATACACGCGACCATCGCTAGCACTCGGTCTCTGTCCGGTTTCCGACAGGTACTGACAGCTCACGCCGGAAGACTCGTTTTCAAAATCGCGCCCGCGGCTGCGGCAGGTGAGATAGGCACCTGCTATGGCCTGAGGTTCGATCGCGACCTCTGATACCTCGGCGCCAGGCATCAAAGGAGTTCCTTCGGGCTGCTCCAGAACCTCGGTCTCAGAGACGACCACAGCTGATGAAGCCGACGCATCCTGATCACTGCTCAAGCGCGAGCCATGTGGCGCTGATAGATCGGCACCATTACAGGCTATCGTCATACTCAAGCAAAGAATGCTCTTCAGTTTCATCGCAGTGATCCTCCGTTCTAGTTTATATTTCGGAGGTCTGCCTTAAATTCTGAAGTCATTGGCGGCCCGGCGGCAAGATGCTGAAATCAAAACCGGATTAGGCCGTAAAATTAAGGTATTTTTCTGGCAAATATCCTGTGTACAAGCGTCGACGGGCTGATTCTGATGAAAGATCAGATTATTTGAAGCGGCCGCAGAGGGAGATGAACCGTCAAGACCGTACCGCGACCCTGCTCACTTGCTAAATTTAATTGACCACCCTTGAGTTGCGTCAGCTCCTTGATCAAAGACAATCCGATGCCGAGGCCGCCATGCCGCCGCGTGAGGCCGGCATCTTCTTGCATAAAGGGTAGGCAGGCCCGCGGTAGAAACTCTTCACTCATACCCGGCCCCGTGTCACCGACGATAAAGCTCAACCAAAACTCATCGGCTCGCACGTCCAGTGAGGATCGGCAGCCCTCCACGTGCAAATGGATAGCTCCCTTCTCGGTAAACTTGATGGCATTGGCCAGAGCCAGACGCAGAATCTGCTGCAGACGCTGCACATCGCCTAACCACAGATCGGGCAGTTGACTCTCGATCGCCAGATCAAAGGTCAGCGATTTGGCTCGCAAGGAACCATCAAATTCGGCGGCGAAGACAGCGAGAGCCTGACGCAGGGAAAACGAACGAATCTGCAGCTCGATCGCCCCGGTCTCGGCCTTGGCATAGTCAAGAATCTGTTCGAAGAGATCGGTGAGATGCCGCCCGCTTTTTTCGATGTTGGTGAGATAAAGCTGCGCGTCTTCGCTGAGCTTTTCATCCAGCAGCAGACCGCTGAAGCCGAGGATCGCGTTCATCGGCGTGCGCAGTTCATGACCGAGCATCGACAAAAAACGTTTTTTGGCGACTTCGGCGGCAGTTGCCTGCAACTTGACCTGTCTCAGTTCGGCTTCGGCCTCGGCTAACTTCT
>CANJJY010000277.1 GCA_947474445.1 Oligoflexaceae bacterium | reverse complement strand
TTCTCTCGCCTTTTGGTCTCGATCAGGCCGAGATTTTTGCAAAAGAATTGAAGCGACTCTTCGATGTTCCTAATGCGTACCATCGCGTGCAAATATCTCATTCCCCATCATTCCTTCCTGCTTCAGCAATCTTAATGGTCTCCCACAGACGCACGGGAGCGCGCGTCAGACGCCAGGGCGAGGCCCCCAATCCCTTGATCGGCGCGCAGTCACCGAGCGGCAGAATCTCCGGCGGTAACTGCGGTTCAACTTGGGCCGCATAGTGGAGCATGACCATGGGTCGGTCGCCTTCAGCGAACCAATAGATCTGTTCGCCCTCCTTAGGCTTGAAGATCTGGACATCCATACCATCGGCGAGATCCTCACCGCGCCAGCGTCGGACACCAAAGACCTCGCCTTTCTTCATGCCGAAAATAGCCGTATAAACCTGATCCGCTCGCCAGATGCCCCAGGCCGCCAAAGGCGTGGAGAGATTGCGCGGTTCACCGGCCGGCCCTACGATCAGTTGCCCATCTCGGCTTATCGTATAAATCAGCGTGGCGGCCGATACCTTGCCCATCAATTTCCCACCGCCGCCGAGCTTGACGCTCAGCGTTTTTGGATCAAAGCTGAGCTTGTCCGTCACGATCGTCGGAACCTCTGAGCCCAGAGCTTTAAACTCTTTCAGAACGCGTTCACTCAACCTCTGACCGCGAGCCGGTCGGGCTACGATGTCGAGAGTCGCAAAATCAAAGAGCCAAGGCCGTGTGCGGCCCTTGCGTTCCAGCGAGATCCAATCACTTCCTGGCTCGTCCCACAGCCGTGCATAGAGGATTTCGTAATCACCCTTGATCAGCTCGTAAGATTTTTCCTTTTGCATCGGTCCAAGTCTTTGCCGTTTAGCCCAGACATGCCCGGTCGCTCGATCGCGATAGAGGAGGTGAAGACAACTCTCTGCTCCTCCCATAGGCAGAAGCCGCAGATAGAAAATATCTTCGCCGGCAAAATATTTCTCCTGCATCTTCACGCTTTGCGCCTGGCCGTTGGCACGGAGCACGAAGATTTCGTCCAGCTCCGAGCAATCGGTAACGAATTCATCTTTCTTGAGACTGGTCCCGAGAAATCCTTCCGCCCGATTCACGTAGAGCTTTTGGTTGGCAATCACGACTTCGCGCGCCCTGATCTCACCAAAGCTTGCGAGGGTCGTGCGCCTCGGCTCCTTGCCGTAACGTTCTTTCAAGGATTTGAAGTAAGCGACCGTGGTCGGCGTCAGGCGACTGAGTTTCTTCTCTGTGGCCTTGAGCTGCTTTTGCAGAGCTTCCAGCTGCGCTTCGGCTTCCGAAGTGTCATAGCGCGTCAAGCGCTTAAAGCGCATATCCAGCAGAGCTTCAAAGTCTTTGTCTTCGAGCGTCCAGGCAAAGTCTTTGAGCAGGGGTTTGAAAGCCTTCTGCAAGCGATCGAGAGCCTCTTCCCACGAGGCGGCTCCCTCAATCTTCCGATAGACCTTTTCTTCGATAAAGATCTTTTCGAGGCTGGCCTTGCGAATTTTATGGGTCAGCTTTTCCTGTTCAAGTTGGAGTTCTCTTCCGAGGAGCTCGCGGGCTCGTTCGGCAGCATCGATCAAGAGATCGTGGGTCGAGCAGAAGAATGGCTTTTCATCGCGTATCACGCAGGCGTGCGTGGCGATGCTGATCTCACAGTCGGTGAAGGCGTAGAGGGCTTCGACCGTCTGCTCAGGCGGAACGCCTTGCGGCAATAGGATGCGGATATCAACTTCGCGTCCGGTATTATCCTCGACTCTTTTAATCTTGATCTTACCCTTGTCGTGCGCCGCTAGGATACTTTCAATCAAAGAGCCTGTGGTCGAGCCGAAGGGCAGATCGACGATCTGTAACGTCTTGCTGTCTAGCACATGAATGCGCGCCCGCACGCGAACGCGACCGCCGCGCTGTCCCTCTTTATACTGACTGAAGTCGGCCAGTCCACCGGCCGGAAAATCGGGTAGCAATTGAAAACTGCGGCCTTCGAGATGATCGATCACGGCATCGCAGAGTTCGGAGAAGTTGTGCGGCAGAATCTTGGTCGCCAATCCAACCGCAATGCCTTCGACGCCGAGCGCCAGCAGCAGAGGAAACTTGACAGGCAAGACCACAGGCTCTTGACTGCGACCGTCGTATGAGGCTTGCCACTCGGTGAGTTCGCCGTGAAAGACGACTTCGAGAGCAAACTTCGACAAGCGGCCCTCGATATAGCGCGGGGCCGCCGCGCGGTCACCCGTGAAGAGGTTACCCCAGTTACCCTGTGTATCGATCAAAAGATCTTTTTGCGCGAGCTTGACCATCGCGTCTTCAATCGCCATATCACCGTGAGGGTGATAGCGCATCGTGTGGCCAATGACGTTAGCTGCTTTATTCAAGCGACCGTCATCGAGTTCATGAAGCGCATGGAGGATGCGTCTCTGCACCGGCTTGAGACCGTCGCGTATATCGGGTACGGCCCTATCGAGAATCACATAGGAGGCGTATTCCAAGAACCAATTCTGGTAGAGGTCTTCGACGTGAACCAGCTGCCCGGATTTCTCGCCGCCGCGTTCGCCACCGCTTCGTTTGTCCTCGCTCATGCATCAGCCTCCAACAATTCCAAGGGCTCTTCCGTGCGCAGATGATCGATGATAAACTTCTGCCGTTCTTGAGTGTTCTTTCCCATGTAGTAGCTGAGAATATCGTGGATGCTCGCCTTCTGCGACAACCTTACGGGTTCGAGCCGAATATCGGGGCCAATGAATTGGCCGAATTCATCGGGCGATATCTCACCCAGTCCCTTGAATCGCGTGATCTCCGCTGAGCGCCCCAAGACTTGCAGGGCTTTCTCGCGTTCCTTTTCGCTGTAGCAGTAGCGTACGGCCTTCTTATTGCGCACGCGAAAGAGCGGCGTCCGCAGGATGAAGAGATGCCCGGCCTTGACCAACTCCGGAAAGAACTGGAGAAAAAAGGTCATGAGGAGCAAGCGAATATGCATACCGTCGACGTCGGCATCGGTCGCGATCACGATCTTCTGGTAGCGCAGATTATCCAGACTGTCTTCGATATCTAAAGCGTGCTGGAGGAGATTGAATTCTTCGTTTTCATAAACGATCTTTTTGGTCATGCCGTAGCAATTGAGCGGCTTGCCACGGAGACTAAAGACTGCCTGTGACAAGACATCGCGCGCCTTGGTGAGGGAGCCACTGGCCGAATCACCTTCGGTGATGAACAAAGTAGAATTAAGGGCGTTTGGATCGCGCGCCAGTCGATGGACGCGACAGTCACGCAGCTTTTTGTTGAAGACGTTGGCCTTCTTCGCTCGCTCGTTGGCCAGCTTTTTGATGCCCTGCATCTCTTTGCGCTCGCGCTCCGATTGCAGGATCTTCTTGAGCAGGGCTTGGGCCGTATCACCGTTCATGTGAAGATAGTTGTCGAGCTGCGTCCGCAGGAAATCGACGATCCACGCGCGCAGACTCGGACCGTCGTCGCCGAGCGTCTGTGATCCGAGTTTGGTTTTGGTCTGCGATTCGAAGACCGGATTGTCGATCCGCACGCTGAAGGCGACGATCAAACCCGAACGGACATCGGCGGCATCAAAATCTTTTTTATAGAATTCACGTGTCGCTTTCACGAGACCTTCGCGGAGAGCCGCCTGGTGCGTGCCACCCATGCTGGTATGCTGACCATTGACGAAGGAATAATGTTCTTCGCCGTACTGCTCACCGTGAGCGATCGCCACTTCCAGATCGTCGCCCCGCAAATGAATGATGGGGTAGCGCAACGGCTCGCGCTCGGTCTTGCGCACGAGCAAATCGTAGAGACCTTTTTCGGAAGCAAAGACTTGACCATCGAGGAGGAGGGTCAAACCCAAATTGAGGTACGCATAGTTCCACAGCATCTGTTCGACGATTTCGCGATTGAACGAGAAGTTCTTGAAGATCGTGTCGTCCGGGGTGAAGATCACTTCCGTCCCATCGTGGATGCCCTTGGCGTTGAAGGGTTCTTCCTTGATCATTATGCCTCGCTCAAACCGAGCACGCACCGCTTTGCCCTGCCGCCAAGAACAGATACTAAAACTCGAAGAGAGGGCGTTGACGGCCTTGGTTCCGACACCATTAAGACCGACTGACTTCTTAAAGGCACCCGACCCATACTTGCCGCCGGTATTGATCTGCGACACGCAATCGACAACTTTGCCGAGTGGAATACCGCGACCGTAGTCGCGAATCTTGACTTCCTGCAAGCCGAGCGTGATCTCGATTTTTTGACCTGCCCCCATCACATATTCATCGACCGCATTGTCGATAATCTCTTTCAGAAGGATGTAGATCCCATCGTCACTCTGCGTTCCATCGCCGAGTTTTCCGATATACATACCGGGACGTAGGCGGATGTGATCCTTCCAATCGAGCGATCGAATGTGCTCTTCTGAATAAGTTTGATCCATTTTCCCTCTGTCCCTTTTTCGCTAAAAGCGCAGTTTGACACCGCAAGATATCCAAAGTTTCTGTCCGAACTCCTCACCGACCACCCAACGCGCAAATGAAAGACATGTGTGAAGATCGCGCCTCTGAGGGTTGATTCGAGCTCCTCCCTGAGGAGCTCGCGTGGAAAGGACAGGCCCTAAGAATGTACGGATCTGGGGCTTTCTGACAAGGGAAAACCTGATAGCGTCTCGCAAGAGGTTTTTTTGGAAGGCCAGCAAAGCCTTTTAAGGCACGGGTTTGATACATTTCCGAAGGACCTTAACTTGACCCGCGCGTCATAACATCGGAAAATGGTGTCCTGATAGTCGGCCCTGTGTATCGATTTTTTTGAAATCTGGTATTTTTCAAATCTTCCTTGAGAAAGGGATGACCTATGTTGAATTTTCGTTCCGCGCTGATCGCCCTCGCATTGAGCAGCAGTCCTTTTATCGTGACTGCGCAACTTTCGGCTAAAGCTACCGAAGATAAGAAGGCGCATGCTGACGAAGTGAGCCTCGACGAAATTCAAAAGCTCGTATCGACCAAGGGAGCGACCATTATCGATGCCAACAGTACGGATATGTACAAAGAGGGGCACATACCCGGCGCTGTGAGTTTTGCCGCTCTTCAGGACAAACTCGCCACGGCCCTGCCTGCTGACAAGTCCGCTCTCATTGTGGCCTATTGTGGCGGCCCTCGCTGCACCGCTTGGGAAGATGCAGCCGCAGCTGCTAAAAAGCTGGGCTACACCAATGTGAAGCACTTCAAAGGCGGTATCACCGGTTGGAAAAGCGCGGGGCAGAAAGTCGAAAAAGCTAGCTGAGGCTGAAAAAACAGAAGGGGAAGACCGCGGTCTTCCCCCTGTAAAGCTGATGAAAATCTAATTACGGCGCTACTTCCAATACATCGAAAGAGAATGAAAGTTTGTCGATGGCTTTGTCGGCAACCCACACCGAGCTGGTTGAACCTCCGGTTTGGATCACCGGCTTGTCAGCCCCTGCGACCGTGTCGACGATCGTGTAGGTTCCATGATTGGTATAGAACAGTCCGTTGATCAGGGGCTTGATGCCTTTGACGTGCAGCGGCACCGGCGATTCAATCTTAAGTTCTTTGACGCCGAGCGATTTTTTGCCCTCGCCCAAGGTCTTTTCCCAGATCGTCGCCACGATGAAGGCATTCTCAACGCCGGCCACTTTCAGAGGGACTTTGATATCGTAGAACTGGTTTGAAAACAGTTCGCCGTTGAAGTCATCTCTGCGGGTCGTGATCACAGTCATATTAATCTTGGCGCCCGGATCGCGGTAGAACACTCTGACCGGCACCGTAGCTCCAGCTGTGAGGTTGAAGGTCACGGGAGTCGAGACGTTGTTGGCAACAGCTTCCACGCGAACCCACTTCCATTCGGTCGTGGTCACAGGGGTCACGAACGCGGCACCAGCTGCATTGTTCGCACCGAAGAAGAATTTTGAAAACTTTGCTTCGGGAGTTTTGATGCGGACCCAAGCAAAGTAAGGGGCGGTCTTCGTCACGTTCATGTTAAAGGTGATCGACTGCGCAGCAACAGCTGCATTCGTAGCATTAGGCGCTGTCGCCGTCGGCGCACTTGCGTAGCTGGTGATCGGACCGTCGATATCGTCACTCCCTTTTACAAAGGGAGCGGCGAGCACCGCGGTATCGATTTTGCCAACTACATAGTCACCTGGATCGAAAGGCACGGATACGGGTGCAGCCGTCGTGAAATCGACCGTTGGAGTCGCATTCGGATACTGAATCGGAGTGGGTTTGTAACCCGCCATAGACAGGTCA
>CANJJY010000276.1 GCA_947474445.1 Oligoflexaceae bacterium | reverse complement strand
GGTCTTGGCTGCGGCTGTCCAGTTGCTCGAGCAGGGAGATATAGCAGCGAAAGAAAGTTTGGACGAGTTCCAGCGAGAAGAGATCGGTATTGTACTGGCATTCCAGGATCACGCGCTCTTTGCTTTCGGAGATGTTGACGAAGAGTTCGAAGTTTTCGGCAAAGCGCGGATTGGATTCGTAATGCGCGAGGGAGCCGCCGAAAGACAGATCCTTGGATTCGAGTTGCTGATCGATATTGAACAGCACGCTGACAATCGGCAGACGCGAGGGATCGCGTTCGATGCGCAGCTGCTGCAAGAGACTGCCGAAGGTATATTCTTGATGGTCGTAGGCATCGAGCAGTAGCTTTTTCGTGCGCTGCACCACGGTCGCGAAAGTATCTTCAGGCGCGAGCGTCGCGCGGATCGGCAAGAGATTCACGCAGTGACCAACCAATCCGTACTGACCCAGAATTGATTGACCCGCGGCGGGAATTCCCGAGACGACATCGCGCTGCATCGAGAGGCGGCTGATCAGGACATGAAAGAGACTGAGCATATAAGCGAGATGACTGCAGCCCATCTTGGCACTGGCTTGCTTGCTGGCGGTCCAGAGAGCCATCGGAATCTTCACATCGTAGCGATCAGCATGAAAGGAGCGAAAGGTCGGACGCGGTCCCTTCATCGGCAGATCCATAGGCGGTGGCAGGTTTTGGAACTGCGCGCTCCAAAACTGTTCATTCCGCACATTAGCCGCACTCTTCGATCGCTCGTGTTCGCGCTGCGCATAGGCTGAGAAATGCATCCCGGCACTTGGCGGCAGCGTATGCCCCTCTTGCCGCGCGGTGTAGAAGCGAGCCAAATCTTTGATGAGAATAGCCAAGGACCAACCATCACAGACGACGTGATGCGCCGTGAGGATGAGGAGCGTTTCGCTTTCTAGCTGCACGAGCGATAGCTGATAGAGATGACCACGCGCGAGATCAAACACGTGCTGACAGGCAGCGCGACGGAGTTCGGCGATGCGGGCATCCTGACGAACCTGATCCTGACCGCGCAGATCGATGACGGTGAGGGTCGGCTCGCGATAGGCGGTGATGAGAAGCGTCTTGCCCAGGGGCGAAAAGCAGGTGCGCAGAGCATCGTGCTGCCGCGAGAGATCACCGAGGGCCGCGCGCACGAGAGCTGGCTCGAGCATGGAGGGGACCCGGACGATCACCGACTCATTGAAGGCGAGCTCCGCATCGGAAGCCATCTGAATCGAGGTCCATATTTCCTGCTGACTAGCCGTCGAGGGCACGGTGCTTTGGATTTCGCCATCGCGAAAGGGGTCGTAGTCAACAGATTTGAGCTTCGTATTCGTCATAGTTTTTACCTTCAGAGCCTACAGAGTTGAGAACTTACGACAGATCTGGCCATAGTCTTGGCATCGAGGGTTTCGTCCCTTTTACCAAATTCCTTGATGTTACTTTTCTTACAAAAAGGTCACGGTCTGCGGGCAGGCCCATTATCGGTTCTAATTATTACAAAGAAGGCAGGAAGGAGAGGGTCCGAGGGAAATGGTGGGGTAACTCTCCCCACGGCGAGGCCGATGATCTTACTGATTCGTATACATGGGGGGGCCTGTGAGGCGACCGCCCCCCCCCTTCGCGTCTTAGCGCAGTGGATTCTCTTCCAGCAGCTGCTTGGAGATAATCAAACGCTGAATCTGGTTGGTCCCCTCGTAGATCTGGAAGATCTTTGCATCGCGCATCAGTTTTTCTACGGGGTATTCGGTGTTATATCCATAGCCGCCGAAGATCTGCACGGCATTGGTCGCCACGCGATTGGCCACATCGCCGGCAAAACACTTGGCCATCGACGCAAACTTGGTGTTGCGGCGCCCCGCATCGTGTTCAGCCGCGGCTTTCCACACTAAAAGCCGCGCGGCTTCAATTTCCTGAGCCATGTCGGCTAGCATAAAGGCAACAGCCTGGTGCGCGGCGATCGGTTTCCCGAAGGTGACCCGCTCCTGCGCATAGCGCATCGCATGATCGAAGGCACACTGGGCGAGACCCACGGCTGAAGTCGCCGTGCAGGGACGCGAGAGATCGAAAGCCTTCATCGCGATCTTAAAGCCGTCGCCTTCTTGCCCCAAAAGGCAATTCTTGGGAACCTTGACATTGGTGAATTTGATAGCGCGGGTATCAGAACAGCGCTGCCCCATATTGATTTCTTTTTTACCGACTTGAATGCCCGGTAGATCGGTCGGCACGACGAAGGCACACATCGCTTTGTGCCCCGCTTTGGGATCGAGCGTCGCGAGCACATAGTACCAACTCGCCTTCGAGGCGTTGGTGATCCACATCTTTTCACCGCTGAGCAGATAGAAGTCGCCATCGCGCTTGACCGTCGTGCGCAGGCTGGCCACATCGCTCCCCGCTCCTGGTTCGGTCACGCAGTAAGCGGCCATGATGGGGCTATTGACCATAGGTTTGGCAAAACGCTCCAGCTGCTCCTCCGTGCCGGCGATGAGGAGGGGCCCGAGAGCGAGATCGTTGGCGGCCATCGCGGTTTGGATCGCGGTGCAGCCGTAGGCCAGTTCTTCGGAGATGATCATCTGATCGACGAGCGGAAGTCCCAGGCCACCGACCGAGGCCGGGAGGGAAAGGCTGAGTAGACCCGCCGCGTGGGCCTTTTTAATCACCTCGGTCGGGTAATCCATCGTCTGGTCGTAATGCGCTGCAACGGGCATTATTTCCTGACGTGCAAAGGTTCGCGCGAGATCGCGCATCGAACGCAGATCTTCGGACAACTCAAAATCAACCATCCCCTACTCCCTTTATGCGGCGCAGTGAAGCGCCTTTATTCAAAACGCTTAGCATACCTCAGGCAGGATGAATTAAGCTCAAAAAATTCCACCTAGACTTGTGCGTAGTACCGAGACAAATCCAATTCTAGAACCCAAAAGTCCAAATAAATTCACCAGCCCTTAAAACGCAGCCTCCGTCGCCCCGACACCGACTAGCGACAGCCATGGAATATAGGTGATCAAAGCCAGAGCGAGCAGCAGCAAGAGGAGAAAAGGAAAGGAAGCTTTGACCATCTCATCGATCGGCTTTCTAAAACGGGAACTCGCAATCAAGAGATTGATCCCGAGCGGCGGGTGAATCAAGCCGATTTCGAGGTTGACGAGGAACATCACGCAGAGATGCACGGGATGAATCCCAAACTGCGTCGCGATCGGAATCAGGACGGGGACCACGACCACGATCGCGGTAAAAATATCCATGACGCAGCCGACGCCGAGGAGAAAGACGTTGGCCATCAAAAGAAAGACGAGTTTGTTGTCGGAAATCGATTTGAGGCTTTCGATGATCTTGGTCGGGACATCCTCATCGATGAGATAGCCTGAGAAGCCGGTCGCGAAACCGAGGATCGTTATGATAGTCCCAGTGAGGATACCCGCCTCGATACAGGTGCGCGGCAGATCGCGCACCAGGTTGAATTCTTTTTTAATGAATGTTTCGACAAAGAGAATCCAGATGAGAATCACTGCCGCGACTTCATTCACGGTCACAAAACCACCATAGATACCGACCAGCACGATGCCGATCACCGGCAATTCCCAAGCCGCTTCCCGCGTCGCCCGCAGCACATCCGACCAGACGAAAGGTCGATCCGCAAGTTTGTGGCCGGCCTTGTGCCGCCGCCTGAGATCGTAGATAAACGAGTAAACGAAAATGACAGAGATCATCACTACGCCCGGCAAAAAGGCGCCATTAAAGAGTTCCCGAATATCGGTCTTTGCGACCACGCCGTAGAGAATCATCGGCAAACTCGGTGGAAAGAGGAGTCCGATACTCCCGCCGGTGACGAGCAAACCGAGCGCAAAGCGTTCGCTGTAACCTTTCGCCGTCAGCATAGGCAAGAGAATGCCACCGAGCGCGATGATGGTCACTCCACTCGCTCCGGTCAGCGTCGTCAGCATCGCACAGGCGAGCAGTCCGGCGATCGCCAGGCCGCCTGGCATCCAACCGACCAAAGATTCCATAAAATCCATGATGCGATGCGGGGCCTTAGTTTCTTTCAGCACCGTGCTGGCCAGAGTAAACAGCGGCAGGGCGACGAGAATCGGTGTCGAGGCGAGTCGATTGAGTTCGATGAGGACCGTCTGCATATTATCGAAATCATGATCGACGAAATACAGGCAAGCCATCGCCAAAGCGGCGAATATGGTAAAGAGAGGCACCTCAATCAGCGCAAAGAGAGCGATGACGGCCAGGACGATTTGAAACAGAGTCATGTGAGGACCTCGCCATGCGCGTGGGTATGAGGATGAAAGATCTGGATCACGTAGCCGATGAAGGCCACCGCAAAGAAGTAGGGCACGATGAGGGAGAGATACCCTTTGGTTCCGAAAATCTTCAGTTCACCCGACATAAAATCGAGAGACAGGTAAAATCCGAGGGCCATGATCAAGGCACCAAACACCGCGGCGATGCGTCCGAGAGTCTTTCGCATCGAAGGTTTCATAAAGCGCAGAAAGAGTTCCATGCTAATGTGCTTGCCCTGCCTCAGAGCCAGCGAAGCGCCCACCATCGTGATCCAGAGCACCATGAGCGGCATCACTTCCTGGGTAAGCTGTGAGGATTGTCCAAACACATTGCGTTGGATGATATTGATAGCCATCGAGGCGATCAGAGCGAGAAAAAGGCCTACCAGTATGGTTTTTTCGAACTTTTCGAGCCAACGATCTATCAACTTTAACATAGCAATTCGCTCTCCTGACGCACTAAGGATGTTAAGTTATTAGCAGTTAATCCTGCCGAGAAAAACCAGGAATTGCGCGTGGCAGATAAAACTGTGCGTCTTCAGGCCAGGGCATGTCTTTTCGACCTTTGACTCAGCCCCCCGAGTATAGCAAACTCAAGAACAATCTGTTTTGATTCTATCTTTTTGAAATGGAGCCCTTCGTGTCTACTCTCTATCCTCAGGTTGACCCGGCCGGTTTGCTCGAATACTCGGTGGTTTTCAGTGATCGATCGCTCAATCACATGTCGGCCACTTTTCAAGCTGTGATGCGCGATATCTCGCGTACGCTCAAAAGCGTCTATCAGGCCGAAGCGGTCGTCATCGTGCCGGGCGGGGGGACCTTCGGGATGGAAGCCGTCGCGCGGCAATTCGCAGGTGGCAAGCCTTGTCTGGTCGTTCGCAATGGTTGGTTCAGCTATCGGTGGACACAGATCTTTGAAATGGGTGGCATTCCCTCATCGCATACCGTGCTCAAGGCTCGGCCCGTTTCGACAGGCCCGCAGGCTCCTTTCGCTCCCCCTGCCATCGCCGATGTGGTGACGGCGATCAAAGAGGAAAAGCCGGCTCTCGTGTTTGCTCCGCACGTCGAAACCTCATCGGGCATGATGCTGCCCGACAGCTACATCCGCGCCATGGCCGACGCGGTGCATGCCCACGGTGGTTTGCTCGTGCTCGATTGCATCGCGTCGGGCACGCGCTGGGTGGACATGAAGGCGACCGCCGTCGACATACTCATCAGCGCGCCGCAAAAGGGGTGGAGTGCGAGTCCGTGCAGCGCACTGGTCATGCTCAGTGCGGCGGCGCGGCAGCAGATCGAACAGACGCGCAGTTCGAGCTTTGCCTGCGATCTATTGAAATGGCAGCAGATCATGCAGGCCTATGAGTCGGGTTCTCACGCCTATCACGCGACGATGCCAACCGACGCTCTGGCTCGTTTTCGCGACACGATGCAGGAGATGGAAACCTACGGTTTTCAAAAGCTCTGCGAACATCAAATGGCTCTCGGCACGGCGGTTCGTTCCCTGCTCATTGCCAAGGGTTTCCCCAGCGTCGCGGCGCCAGGATTCGAAGCGCCCGGCGTGATCGTCAGCTACACCACCGACGAGGGCATCCACAAGGGAGCGAGCTTCGCCAAGGTGGGATTGCAGACGGCCGCTGGAGTCCCCTTGATGTGCGATGAACCCAAAGAATTTAAGACATTTCGCCTGGGACTCTTTGGTTTGGACAAGCTGCAGCAGGTAGACCGCACGATGCAAAATCTCGCCAAAGCTCTCGATCAGCTGGTCTGATGGCGAGGCCTTAAGTCCCAAATCAGAGTTGGCTCTCTTAGCTTCCTGGTGCAAAAACCAGGAAGTTATCAAAAACTTCGGCCTCTTCCAGCCCTCCACCCGCGCAATTTCTCTGCAAAAAATAGCGATAAGATATTGATTCTAATGAATTAATGAGATCTCCGAACAATAAGTATTAGTTTTTTTCTCAAATGCACCGAAAAAAACAGAGTGTT
>CANJJY010000275.1 GCA_947474445.1 Oligoflexaceae bacterium | reverse complement strand
CGGGTTCCTGATCAATGCGGCCGTGAGGCAAGCGACTGTGGGTCTCGAGCGCCAGTTTACGCAGGCAAAGCGAACGAAAAACAAAGCAAAGAATAAAAAAATCAGGACTCGAGGGGAGATTGCCATCCGCTGCGACGGAGGTTTTCTACCCGCATCCGCGCTTCTTCCAAACGAGCAGAAAAAGCTGGGCTTCGGCCCGCTTCACGACTCACCGCTTCGACCGCCCAACGATAGCGTTCGAGTTCCCGACACACCAGCATGAGATCACTGCCGGCGGCTATCGCTGTGACGATAGCTTCACACCAGGGCTCGCGCGCTTGATCGATGGCTTTCATATTCATATCGTCAGAGACGATCAATCCCCGGTAACCCATCTGCTGACGCAAGAGACCCTGCATGATCAAAGGAGATAGACTGGCAGGCCGCAGGGGATCCAAGGCGGGGTAGACAGCATGGGAAATCATAACCATAGGGCTCTTAGGCATGAGAGAGACAAAGGGTTGCAGCTCGCGTGACCATAAGAGATCCAAGCTGGCTTCGATCCGCGTCCCGCTTTCATGAGTATCGGCGGCCGCGTCCCCTTGCCCGGGAAAATGTTTCAAACACCCCCAGACTCCGCCACTCTGCAAGCCCTCGATAAAGGCTCCGGCGCGCTCCGTGACATGAGCTGCCTCGCGTCCGAAACAGCGATCGCCTATCGCTACATTTTCTTCGCGAGTCAGAATATCGAGCACAGGCGCAAAGTTTACCGTGATGCCGAGGGTTCGCAGCATGGTCGCGACGACAAAGCCATAATTTTGAATTTCAAGGAGAGCTTCCGGTGTGCGGGCGCTCCCGGCCAGATGCAGGGCAGGCCCCAAGTTGGGAAAGGGCGCACGAAGCCGTGCAACGCGTCCACCCTCTTGATCGATAGCGATCAGCAGCGGTCCTGATGAGGGGGATTTGAGAGTTTGAAGTTGGGTATTGAGAGTTTGAATGTCTGCATAGCTGGGAGCAAGATTGCGACGAAAGAGAGTGAAACCGGCCGGAGGCAACTGCTGAAAGCAGGCCTTTTCTTCCGCTGTGAGGGATACTCCCTCTAGCGCAGCGAGGATGACTGCGCCGGCACTTCGGGAGTTCATGCCGTCTACTCGTCGATAATTTGCAGGATGTAACGCCGATTTAACTTGGCAGCAGCGCAGTTAAGGATCGTGCGGATGGCGTCCGCCGTGCGTCCTTGACGGCCAATAACCTTGCCAATGTCTTCCTTAGCGACTTTCAATTCGATGATATTGGTCTGGTTACCGGTAATCTCGCTGATTTCGATCCGATCGACCTCATCCACGAGAGCCTTTGCCACGAACTCCACCAGTGCTTTCATTGAGCCTTCATCATGCTGCGACATATCTTCTTCCGTCTATTTCAGTTACCGCTATTCAACAAGAATGAAACCCAGCCTATTTCTAATCTTACAGAAAGATGCCGGTTATGAAAAGGATCCAATCCCTTAGTATCGTATTTTTCGCCTTATCAGCAAAGAGGGGGATGGCCTTCGATGCCCAGAAAAATTTTTAATTTACCGATATTATAGAGAAATTCACACGTAGTTCCCGGCCTTTATTTTCTCAACTATGATTTTTTCTGGCATGGTCGGATCGCGGGGATTCACTGTAAACAAGGCTTGTTGCTCGCAACGCCTTTTATGTTCGAGCAACCATTTCAGGATATCTGACAATCCCTTGTTCCGCTTATCGCGGAAGAAGGGATCATTTTCCAGCGCATCTTTAGCCTTTTTCAGGGCTCGATATTCCTGCGCATCGCTTTCGCGCACGGGATAGTCATTTAGATCGTAGCGCGCGATGTCTTCGGGAAGGACTCCCAGAAAGCGAACTTCGGGTGCTGAATAGTTTGAATTGCGGATCAAGGATGCGGCCGATCCCGCCTTCAAGGTCCGGTAGATGTTCTGCATCGTATAGGCATCAAGGTCGCCGAAGAAGTAGAGGGGCACCTGCAGCTGATCTTGAATGCGCTTCAGCCAGCCACGCACCGCGTTGGATGGCACCCCTTGAGCACCGACCAGGATACAGTTGTGCCTTTTGGTGAAGCCATTGGCGACCAGAGTATTCGCGGTACCTTCCGATTCGACGATCAGACAGTAGTCGATCTTCTTTTTGGCCGAAAGCGCCAGATTCTGCGGTCTATTCTTCGGCTGAAACGGCGAAGTACCCAAGGCCGAGAGATCGATTACGGCGCGTCCCCCATCGCTGAGGGATTCGGTAACGACCAATTGCTGCGAGTAGGTTTGGCCCCCGCGATCGTTGGCGTAGCAGTTGAGTTCTTCGCGATAGCATTCGAGGATTTCGCAGATGAAGTCGATGATCGCATCGGATTCTTCCTGCTCGACGAAGTCGATCGGTTTGAGGTGTTTGTTGTGCTTCACTTCACCTTTGGAAATATAGTAAAGCTCACGTTTGGTGTTGACCGCGCCGGTCTCGATATTCCTGAGCAGGATCTCCAGCATGAAGATCGCTCGCGACATTTTCTTGACCGAAGCGACGTTGAGCTCGGTCCGAATCTTCTTCTTACCCGGCGTGAGGAAGCCGACCTTGTGATCGTAGATCGCGTTATCGAGACTACACTTGGTCGCCTCGATCACGGGCCGACGGGCTTTTTCCAGATCTCGCAGCAAGCGCTCGCAGAGTTCCGCCGTAAGTTCAGGAATGTCGTGTTGCAGAACTTTTCCGCGCATATTCATCGCTATCTACTCCCAGACTTAAAGCTCGTTTACTTTTTACCTTTGGTCTTCTTACTGGTCTTCTTCGCGGCTTTCGCCTTTGCGGGCTCTTTTTTTACCGCTTGAGCTGGCTTCTTGACAGGTGCTTGCGTGGCCTTAGCGCTACTTTTCTTGGCTGGTTTGCTCTTTGCCGTCGCCGCTGAGGCTTTGACTGGGGTCGCTGGAGCGGCTTTGGTTCCGGTGGCGGGCTTCTTAGCTTTGTCCTTGCCTTTACCTTTACCTTTGTCTTTGCTTTTGACCGCAGCCTTTGGCTTGCCCTTGGCTTTTTCAATAGGAGCCACGGGCGCGGCCTTGCCGGCCTTACCACCTTTAGCAGGCTTATCCTGCGCGGCAGCTTTTTCAACTTTGAGAGGAGCCGATTTACCTTTTTTCGCCAGACCTTTAGCGGCCGGTAGATCGGACACGATTACATGATCTTCGGGGATGCTGCCTTTTTTATTCTGACCTTTTTTCTGAGCCTTGCTTTTGCCTTTACCTTTACCTTTACCCTTGCTTTTAGCTTTGGGTGAAGCGTCATCATCGTCTTCCTCGTCGAGGTCAAGGTCTTCGTCGAGGGCCTCGTCTTCAAGGCTGTCGTTTTCTCGGGCCATAATCAGATCGTAGGCAGCGCCGAGAGTCTTCCGCTTGCTCGCCAGATGTTTTTCGAGCCGCCCCTCGGCTTCCATCAATTCTTTTTCGGCGGCCTGCGTGTCGCGACCCAGAATTTTCAGCAGACCTTCATGGGCCGTCGCTTTGCGCTTGTCGTCCGAATGCGTCAACCGCACGAGACCGTCGACCAGGATAGGGGCGAACTGCTCGATGTGCTGCATCTTGCTTTCGAGCAGGGCTTCCTTGTGTTCCTTGCGCAAGTGCCGCGAGAGGCGTTGTCCCGCCTGCATCAAAGCCCGCCGGATCTCTTCGACCAGTTCGTCTGAAGCATCGATCGTTTCTTTCGAGGCGTTTTTGAACTTGATGAAGGGCGAAACGACGGAAACCGCGACGATATAGGGGCCGGACGGTACCGAATTCCGGGCCTGCTTGAGCCCGTATACCTTCCAGTTGACCGTCGTGATAGCTTTGAAAATCGCACAGCTGGCCTTGTCGAATTGCAAAGGAACCCGATTGGCGAAGCGGATGACTTGAACCGATTCATCTTCTTCATGAGGGATACTCTCGCCATTGCGCGAGCTCAAGCGCGCGATCGCAACTTCGACTTGAATCGGTTTGAAATCACAGATTGCTGGTCGACGCGTGACGACAGAAAAATAATCGATGTCGCCGAGACGGAGGATACTCTTGGCCAGACCGGCTTCACCGATGGCCAGCACGGAAGTGGTCGAAGGCGCCATCAAGGGCGCCTCTTGGATCGATGTGAAGAGATGTTTGAACTCGTCTTCCTTCAGATCATTCACCGGTCGTTCGAACAGCTTCTTAGGCACCGCTTGATTGGCGACGAGGTCCTGCATCACCTGCTCACTGACGCGGGAGAAGGCTTTCAGCAGCCATTCCTTGACCGAAATGTTACCAAATAGCTTGGCATGGCCGAGAAATTCGCCGAGTTTCATGGTATGAGGGTGAGGCGAAGTCGCATCGGGGATGTTCGGAATCTTATCGCTGACACGCTCGATGTGGACTTCTTCTTCGTCGAGCAGCTTGTAATGGAGTTCAAGGTGCGGATTGACCAGCACATTGCTGCGGAGGAAAGCTTGGAGTCCGGCTTCGCCATTGAGCTGAACGCGGCCATCAAAGAGAAACTCGACGATGGTGCCATGTGGGGCGTTCCAATCCAGTTCTTCCTTGTCGCGGATGATGCCTTTATTATTCTTTAGGTCTATTTCTACCCGGCATTGCACAGCCTTTTTCTGACCTTTGGTCTTGGTCTTGACCAGAACTCCTTGGGCTGAAGTCTGCATAGCCCAAGTCGTGGCTGCCGAGATACCAATACCCTGCTGGCCGCGCGTGCAACGACCGCGACCGAATTTGGAAGAGGCCAGGTACTCGCCGAACACCATGGGCAGTTCTTTGGCAGGAATGCCTGGACCGTTATCCTCAACGCGAACGAGCACTTGATCGGTATTTTTGGTCGAGCCTTTGCCTGTGCGTTCGACCACGATATGAATACTCGGCAATATCCCATGCTCTTCGCAGGCATCGATGGAATTGTCGAAGGCTTCTTTCAAAGTCGTGAGTACCGCTTTGGTCGGCGACGAAAATCCTACTTGCTGAAGGTTCTTAGCAAAATACTCGGCCGTGCTGCTGGTTTTGAGTTCTGCCTTCGTGCGGATCTTGCTGCTCACCGTTCCCCTCTCTCTTTGACCAAGCTCGGTCGGACTTAGACCCTGCCTTCCTTTATCTCCTCGAAAGGACAGACTCTTCACAAGTGTACATGAAAGCGCGCGCGAGAGTTTCCTAAGGCCTTGAGAAAGTCTTGATTGGTTTCCCTGAGATATTTTGGAATTTTTTCCAAAACCATCTCTTCGCCCAATACTAAGGCCCTTTGCCATCCTACTCGAGGACGATGACACTTGATCCTTGGTCTCTCTATCAAATATACAAAACAAAGGGCCTCATGTCGTCTCCCCCTAACCAAATTCGGAAGATAACTTCCCATTTCCCTGCTTTTGTTGACTTTGCCTCCTTTTTGAACTCTGGCGTTGCCAGCTACCCGCGCGCTCTCCACAGGCGGTAAAGGCCTTGGCATCCCCTTCCATCCTGTTATAATCCGTCCGGCCGCCTCGGTCCGCCTTCCTCATTTCACAAGAGGTTATTCATGTTAGGCAATGTTCTGGCGCTCCTTTGCGCCCTGAGCTGGTCGCTTTCCGTCATCCTGCTCAAGGTGTCTGGGGCTCGCCTGCATCCTCTTGCACTTAATTTAAGCAAGAATGTTCTTGGTCTGCTGCTCCTCTCTAGCACGGCGTACTTCGTCGAGGGTGGCATTCAGTGGCCCAGCGATCCGCGCGATACCGCATGGCTACTCTTCAGTGGGTTTCTCGGGATCGGGCTGGCCGACGGTCTAGTCCTCCGCGCGATGCAATATCTTCACGCTTCGCATGTGGCGATCTTAGAATGTCTTTTTGCACCTTTTGTTATTCTTCTCTCAGTCCTGATGCTGGGCGAGAAGCCGAGCGGCATGATGCTGCTAGGCGGAACCCTGATCATCGCGTCGCTCTTTTGCCTTTTGCCGAAAGACCACCATCAGACTCCCCATCCTTTGCAGGGCAAAGGTATGCTGATGATGGGCATCGGTCTTTTTCTCATTGCCTTTGGCATCGTGCTGATCAAGCCCATTATCAATCACATCCCTCTCTTCAGTCTCGTGACGATTCGCATGATGGCAGGCGTCTTCGGTTCGGCCGTCGTCTGTGGGGGGATGAAAGACAAGCGAAAGCATCTGCGCTCCTATCGGCAAGTCGAATCGTGGACCGTTTTGATTCTCGCCTGCGTATTCAGTGCCTATATCTCCATCATCCTCTGGGTTGCCGGTTACAAATACCTGCAAGCCTCAGCAGCGGCTTTGCTCAACCAGACGTCG
>CANJJY010000274.1 GCA_947474445.1 Oligoflexaceae bacterium | reverse complement strand
TGGGGAAAACCAGAGCTGTTTCTGCGCGCTTCGATTTACAAGATGAGTGATGATGAATCCTATAAAGTCCTCTTTCGGAACTACCTGACCCTGCCGCCACTGCTGGACCAGACTGTGCCGCTGCTCAATCGGTCTTGAATTCGAGGAGAGCTTTGCCGATGATGGAGGGCGGTACAGCATCTGCCGCGTATCCGCCCCGATCAAATACCTTGGTCAAGGGCGGATCATCGTGGAGAAAGAGCTGGAGCCAAGCCGTCAGATAATAAGTCAAAGTCGGGCGAAAGACCCCGTCCTGCAAAACATCGGTGTGGCCTAAGCCAGAGACTTTGACAAAAGCTTTGGGAGTTTTGGCGTCTGCTAAGCTATAGGCTTCGGCGACGTAACTTGAGTCTGCGACGATGTCGGCATCGCCGGTCAGTAACAGAGTCGCAACGTCAGGACTCGGTGTCTCGGGGAGGAAAGGGCACAGAGCGACTGTCGCCTTGATCGAACGAGGCGAGGAAAGTGCCGCGAGGATCGCGCCAGCTCCGCCCAAAGAAAAGCCCAAATTTGCCAGTCGGCTACGATCAATGGCTTTCTGAAAAAGAGGGCTGCCCTTACGCGTCGTCTCACTCAAAACCTTTTCAAGAGCTGCACGGTGCCCTTGGGCCCACATGTTGGGATCCAAGCTGAGATTGTCGACCGGCGTGAAGGTAACGGAGATGATCCCATAGCTTGCGAGATGGCGGGCTATAAACGTCACATCTTCCTTGAAGTTGCTAAAGCCACCACTGATAGTCACCACGGGCAGATTCATGCGACCCGTGTTGGTCGGATAGAAGATTTCAGCCGCCGCATAGCCAGGATCTTCCAGACTTTCGCCACTGCTGCCGACGCGATAGGGGCCCACGGAGTAGAATTCGATGGGCTTTTGAAGAGTCTTTTCGGTTTGTACTCCGCTGACCGACCCCGTATCAGCTGTCTCTTGATCGGCTGTCCCATCGATCACCTGCCGCTGCGCAGTGATCTCATTTGTGGCCTTTGCCTGGGGACGTCTATCTTGATGGGAAGGTGCCAGCGCTGAGCCACAGGCTCCCGTCATAGAAATGATCAGCAGTAACTCAATGAGCTGCACGATTCTTTCCTCACGTCATAATCTCAATTCCTAGTACAGAAATCTCTGCAAGTTCGATGCCCTCTCTGCCGGGACGAAGGTTCTGAATTGTCTCGGGGCTTAAGCCTAAAGTAGAGGAAAAGGAACGTCGCGCAATGCTCTCGCTCTGGACGGTCGCTGGCAAAAATATGAGGGGGCTGGAGGATAGGGACCTCGGAAACCCTACGATTTTACGAGGTCGATGGGGGAGCTGGTGGTTGTCAGATATCAGAGTGGGCAGGTGGAATAGGTCAACACTTGTCTGGTCGTCGCCCCTCCGACCTTTGAGGTCAAGGTGAGTTTGCCAGTCGCCTCAAGGGAGAGGGAACATTCATGAATTTTCTTAATCACCCGATCATAGCCTTCTTGGATAAAAGCTGGGGCTCCGCTTAAATCAGGTTCGGTCTGCGCGGTGTTAAAACCAAAGACGAAGTCGGGATTGTCCGCCGGAAGCGCCGCTTTAGCGAAATCACCCCATTCTCCACCAATGAGACGCTTGTCCTGATCGAATTCCAGAGTATAGGTATAGGTCGAGCTGTTGAAGTTGAGGGCATCGAGATCCTTATCTTTGACTTGATAGGTGAGAGAGGGCTGCTTGGGTTCCTTGGCCCAAAAGATCTCAGCTGAAACCTGGGCGATGAAGGCGGTTCCGGGGGACCGGTAGACGGCGAGCGTGTCGATGTCTTTCAGATCAGCGATGGGCCGCAGCTCCTCGATCTTGAATTCAGCTTTGGCGATCGGTTGATTCCAGACCTGCCCATTTTGAGTCCTGTCCATGATGATGCCCTGATTCCGTTCGCCGAGGCTTTTGGCGATGAGGGTATGAAAGCTGGCTGGATTAACGTCCCAGCAGCCATAGATCTCCACATCTTTTGTCAGGCGACTGGTCTTGGGAGCTGTGGGATTTTCGATTTCACTGAGAGCAGTCGCTTCATCAAAGGCGACCCGGTATGAAGCTTTCGGACCTTCCGCACCCTGCTGGATGAGAAAGGCAAAGCGGGGCCCCTGGTCGCTCCATTCGCGTTCGAGAATAATGCGGTAGAGGCTGAATCCGGGGGTGGATTGCGGGTAATCTTGGACGATGGAAAAGGGGCTCGTCAGATACCCTCCCTCTGACCTCTCATATTTCATCTGTCCTGAGATGGCGCGACCTTCTGCATTGGAGGGAACGCCGAGCTGAGGATTTTGCGTGTTAGCCTCACAGCGACGTCCCACCATGAATCGGCCCTTGCCACTATCGCTCGACCACACGCGCGAGAGATAGGCGCGCATATCGCCTTCGGTGAAAAACAGGGACCTGGCGGGACCAGACGGCTGAGGAATTTCAACCCGCACCGCGTGCTTGGGTTCTGCCGACTGGAGCGCGGCGGAGGCCCAACCATCACAGATACCTTCCCAGGACCAATCGATGCCTGAATTTTCTGTGCCGGGGAACTGATAGCGAGCGTCGGAAGCCTTCGTGAGCCATTTTTTTAAGCTTTCTTCTGTCATGGGCGAGTAGGATCCGGCGTTAACAGAAGGAGCGGTGAGGGTTTGCAAGTAATCTTGCGCTAACGATCGTTTCTCTGTGAGGATCGCGCCCGTATCGAGATCGTTCGCCGCAAATTCTTTTTGCTTTTCATCGAGGGCCGTCAATGATTCAAGATTTGAGATGGGGACGAGCAGATCGTAGCCTTTCTTAAGTCGATAGACGATATCAAACTTTTCAGCTGGTGCTAGATTCACGCTGATCATCCCGTCCGGTTTTCTCAAATTTTCCTGCTGCGTGGAGAAGTAGGCGCCGAGCATGAAATCGCTCGTGCTCTGGCGATTGGGTTCGTTGAAAGCGTTGATATAGCCCCAGCGACGCGCTAGGCCCTTATCCTGCGTGGGCCAATAGGAGTCGACCCAAGGGAGGCGAGGCGCTCCTGCGGGATCTTTCAGGGTCACAGACGTCAATGCCAGCAGTTCATCATAGGTCGGCATGGAGGGCAGGCCGAAAGATGTGAGAAGGCTGTTGGCGGCATCGATTTGAGCCTTGGCCTCACTGCTTGGAGTTGACTGAGAGTGGCAAGCGGAGAGGGTCAGCATAGGGCAGAGGGCAAACGTGCACAGACTCCATTTCATGCGCATTCCTTTCAATGGGAGGGATTCTGACGGAGATCGGGGCATCTGGGATGACTCTTAGCATAGGAAAACTGAGGGTGAATAGCGGGTAATATGTCTCATTATCCTTCCGCTCGCGCTTTCTTTCTCCTTGAGAAATGCGAGCAAAAAGCCTAAAAAGTTCTATCAATAGGGGTGACAGGCTTGATCCTGAGGGTTCCCGCTTGTACTTGCCGAAGGGAATTTTTGGATGCAGAAGTTTTGTCTTGGTTTTCTCTTGCTTGGAATTATCGGCTCATGGTCCTGTCGATCTCAGACCGCCTCGTCTCGCAGTAAAGCCAGTGTGGAAGAGAGTGAGATCAAAGTTAAGGGGGCGGCGGCTCATTGGGTGAATGCCGAGGAAATTCTCTGGCGACTCGAACCCAAGGCGACTCGTTTTCTGCTGCTGAGTAGTTCCCGTGCCGCTATCAATTTCGATGCGGTCGACCTGGCTTTGACCGATCCCGCTATTCAAAAAATCGAATTGATACCCAATGCGGCGATCAGCGCTCAGGCTCAGACTGACTTTCCGCATCTGTCGGGTTTTCGCAGCTTTCATATCGCGGCGACCGCTCGTGTCGTCGAGCTGGTCAAATCCCAATTGGTCGCTGTCGCTCTCGATGCGCGCGATCACGTGCTGACCGCTACGCAGCTCCAACTGGGGGGCGTGCTCGATCAGGAGTTTGCCTACGAGGGACACCTGGGTCTGGCCTTGGGCAAAGGATCGTTGGTGAAGCTTTGGGCTCCTACGGCGCAAAGTATCAGCCTCAACATCTACGAGCGGAATAAGACGCTCCGCGTCTCGCTGCCGATGCATGAGCATCACGGAGTCTGGTCAGCTCCCCTGCAAGAAAGTTGGGTACGCGAAGGATTGCTCTATCGCTTTGCGCTGCAAGTGTACCATCCGATCTCGCATCGGATCGAATCCTACGAAGTGACCGATCCCTACGCTGTCAGCGGTTCTAGCAACGGAGCTTGGAGTCAGCTGCTCGACCTCGATGATCCCCTGCTCAAACCAGTGGGCTGGGATTCTCTGCGTCTCGCGGCGATTCCGCAGCCGACGGATCACGTCTACTACGAACTCCATATCCGCGACTTCAGCAGCCGGGATCTCAGTGTTCCCCCTCACTGGCGCGGCAGTTACCGCGCCTTCACTCTCAACGGAATGCCCGGACGCCCGCTTTCAAGTGGCATGAAGCATCTCAAGGAACTGCAAGCGGCGGGCCTTACTCACGTTCAGGTACTTCCTGCCTATGACTTTGGCAGCGTCGAGGAGGATGCGCGAAAGACTCTCAATCTCGACAGTTCCTTTGCCGCCCTCTGTGCTTTTCTACCCGCAGGCGAAGCGCTCTGTCAGGAGAATCGGGATCAGACGATCGCCACGGTCTTCAGCGCCTTGCCGAAGAATACGAGCCAGATCGCAAACCTCAATGCGGCTCTTAGCGATCGAGATTCCTTCAATTGGGGCTATGATCCTGTTCACTATGGAATGCCTGAGGGCAGCTATAGCGATCCTGCTGACCGCGAAGAAGGGAGCGAAGGCGAGGCCCGCGTTTTAGAATTTCGCCGGATGGCGATGAGTCTGGCCGAAGTGGGTCTGCATCTCGCCATGGACGTCGTCTATAATCATAGCTACGCGTCGGGACTCGCCCCGTTCTCCGTGCTCGATAAGGTGGTGCCGGGCTATTATCATCGATTGGATCCATTGTCGGGTGCGGTAGAGCGGTCGAGCTGCTGTGAAAACACGGCGAGTGAACGCGTGATGATGGAAAAGCTGATGATCGATACTCTCAAGCGCTGGAATGAGGCCTATCATGTCGATGCCTTTCGCTTTGATTTGATGGGCCTTCATTTCAAAAAGAACATGCAGCATATTCAAGCGGCTCTCGGACCCGAGGTTTATATCTTTGGCGAAGGCTGGTCCATGGGCGAGCTGGCAAGCGACGTCAGGCAGACTCTGAGCGCGCGACAGATCAATCTAGCTGGGACAGGTCTCGGCTCATTTAACGATCGCTTTCGCGATGCCGTGCGCGGCGGCGGACCTTTCGATTGCGGGGTCCAGCTTTATCAGCAAAGTCCCGTCAATGGTCTCGCCTTCGATGACAACGGGCGGGGGGGACTTCTCTCACCCAAGCCGGGAGCTGTCTGTACGGATGCCCTCACCTATGAAGACGCCGGCCCGACGGAGAAGAATCGCCTCCTGCTCCTCCTTCAGGATCGTCTGCGTTTGGGCCTCGCCGCGACGCTGCGCGACTACACCCTGATCGATAGTGCGCATCAGGCGGTGAAAGGTGCTGAGATCGATTACTATGGGCAAGCGGCTGGTTACGCGGCGGAGCCCCGTGAAATCATCAACTACATCGAAAATCATGATAACCAGACCTTCTGGGACATTTCACAATTGAAGCTACCGTATCAGCTGACCCTCGCCGAGCGCGTGCGCGTGCACAATCTGGGGCTGAGCTTGAATATGCTAGCGATGGGCGTGCCTTATTTTGAAATGGGCGCCGAGTTTCTGCGATCAAAGTCTTTGGTGCGCGACAGCTACAATGCGGGCGATTGGTATAATCAAATCGATTGGAGTTTTGAACGGAGTAATTGGAATTCCGGTCTTCCGCCCGCAGATAAAGATGGAAATAATCTCGGCGTCATCCGAGCTCTTTATGACAATGTTCCCCTGGCGCCGGAAAGAAGCGATGTGCTCCAAGCGGTGGCGGCGTTCAAGGACCTGCTCGCAATTCGAAAAGATTCCATTCTCTTTCGCCTGCCATCGGCCGCGGAGATCATGAAGCGATTGGATTTCCTCCCTGGGAGCGAAGATCGTCCCGGGCTCATTGCGATGCGCATCCGCGATGAGGTCTGCGAGCGCGAGGCTCTTGATCCCCAGTACAGTGAAATCGTGGTCATCTTTAATATGAGGCCGGAAGTAACCTCTATACCTTATGGCAAAAGGCTCAATCTTCATCCGGTACAGGCCCAAGGTCAGGATGCTCTCGTCAAGCAAGCGAAGGCTGATGGTCTCACCATTACGGTGCCGGGCCGCACGACGGC
>CANJJY010000273.1 GCA_947474445.1 Oligoflexaceae bacterium | reverse complement strand
TCACGAAAGATACCAACCTCAGGATCAAGGCCGACGCTTTCGGGCTGTCCGCGGAAGATTTTGCGGCAGACAAAGTCGATATTTCGCACCTCTACACGGGCATTACCTTCGAAACAGCCAATGCCGAGCTGATCAACGATTTCTACACCAATCGTGAGGTCAGGTTAAAGACCGAACTCTATCCGAATCAATTCGTTATATTCGAAGACGAGCAAGACAAGAGCGCCGTGGCCTTTGGCATGTACGATGGGGCGGAAGATCTGGTCAAGATGGTCGATCCCCGCACCGAAGGCGTCTGGGGCATCTATTCGCGGAACATGGAGCAAGCCATGGCCCTCGAGTGTCTGCTCAACGACAGAATTCGACTCGTCACGATCAGCGGTCAAGCCGGAACCGGAAAGACTCTGATGGCTATCGCGGCCGGCCTAGTGAAAACGACGGATGAAGACCAGTATCAGAAGCTCCTCGTGTCGCGACCCATCTTTCCACTCGGTCGGGATATCGGCTATTTGCCCGGCGATATCGACGAGAAACTGAACCCTTGGATGCAGCCCATCTATGACAACTTGGAACTGCTCCTCGGCGGAGCGCCTGGATCACGAACCAAACGTTTCAATAAGAGTTATCAGGAACTGATCAACCAAGGGATGCTGGCGGTTGAACCCTTGACCTATATTCGGGGGCGTTCGCTGCCTTCGCAGTTCTTCGTGGTCGATGAAGCCCAGAACCTGACGCCGCACGAAATCAAAACGATCCTCACGCGCGCCGGTGAAGGGACAAAAATCATTCTGACGGGCGATCCCTATCAGATTGATAACCCTTACCTCGATTCCCAAACCAACGGTCTCACCTATGTGATCGAGCGTTTCAGGAAAGAAGAGATTGCCGCGCATGTGACGCTGAAAAAAGGTGAGCGGAGCGAGCTGGCCACTAAAGCCGCGAAGCTTCTATAGTCAGAAAAAACAGGCAAAAGCAGGCCTCTCCGGAGAGTACCTGCTTCTGCCTTTGCTTGACTGATGAGTACAGTCGAGCCGTTCGAATCAATTCTAATTACATCGCTTCGGGAACAAAACGACAGCCCTGTAAGCCGTTGTCCTCAAGCTCGCCAGCCCCTCCGAGCATGGCCGAGAAATCAGCGCAGGAATAAACACTTTCCGTCGTGCAAAAACGCGCAAAAAATTCTTCATGAGCGCTATGGACGATAGCTTGGATTTCGCGATGATTGAAGCGTGAGAGCTGAGTGCAGGGAGCGCCGTAGGTGAAGGTTGCGATCGATTCCTCGTCCCCATCATAATCCGCAGCCAGACTTAGACTTGAAGACACCAGCATGGCAAAGCAGCAGCTGAGAGCAGCAGCAGTCAGGGCAGCCGTAATCTTTTTGTTGGGATGGTTTATGGCCATAACCTCGTCTCTCTAAAGTTTTAGGTTTCAAGGTCCGTTCACCTTCTTTAAAACTCTTCGGTGACAGGGCTTCAAACTAAACCACAAGCCGTTTAGGTCAAGCTTTCCGAGGCTTATAGACTTTATTTCAGGGCGAAAGAATGGGGCGAGGGACCAAAAATCAAGGTCCCTCTTTCATCCGTCCCGTAAGAAGCTGGGGTCTCAGTGTTTGAAATGGCGAACACCAGTGAAGACCATCGCAATGTCTTTTTCGTTGGCAGCGTCGATCGACTCCTGATCGCGCATCGAACCCCCCGGTTGAACGATCGCCCTGACGCCGAGCTGAGCGGCCAGGTCAACCGTATCGCGGAAGGGGAAGAAAGCATCGCTCGCCATGACCGTGCCCGCGATCGATCGTCCGAACTCCTTGGCTTTTTCTGCTGCAAAGGTCGCTGAATCGACCCGACTCATCTGCCCTGCACCTACAGCCACCGAACAGAGATCACGCGCGTAGACAATCGCATTCGACTTTACATGCTTGCCGAGCCGCATGGCGAAGACTAGATCCGCAATTTCCCCCGTCGAAGGCGTTCGTCGGGTGACGACCTTCCATTGCCCCGCCTCAGTCCGGACTTGGTCCTTTTCCTGAAGGAGAATGCCGCCCAAGACGGAGCGAAGATCCCACTGACGAGCGGGAGCGTGACCGCGCTCGAGGTAGGGCAGGCTGAGGACCCTGAGATTTTTCTTTTCGGCGAGGATGCGCTGCGCTTCGCCGCTGTAAGAAGGGGCGACGATGCATTCGAGGAAAAGCTTGGACATAGCTTCTGCGGTTGGGCCATCGACCGCTTCGTTAAAGGCTACAATACCACCGAAGGCGGATTTGGGATCGACGGCGAGCGCCCGCTGGTACACCTCGAGTAGCGATTCGCCTGGCCGACCGAGGGCCGTGCCGCAGGGATTGGTGTGCTTAATAATAGTGCAGGCCCGGTATTCTGGGAAATCAGCCACGATCTGGGCTGCCGCATCGCAGTCGAGCAGGTTATTGAACGAGAGCTCTTTACCCTGCAAGACGCGGGCGTCCTGCAGTCCGCCGGGGATACTGAAGGGCGAACGGTAGAAGGCCGCTTTCTGATGCGGATTTTCACCATAGCGCAGCGTCTGCTGGAGGCTCAGATCCAGTTGATAGCGCGGCGCAAGTTCGGTGTTTTCTTCGTCCACAGTAAAAGCGTTAGCGATCATCTGGTCATAGCGAGAGATCAACTGGAAAGTTTTGCCAGCGAGGCGACGGCGAAACGGGGGGGACAAGCTGCCAGCGGCAGTCAGTTCGCGCAGGCATGCTTCGTAATCTTCAGGATCAATGATGGGGGCGCAGTGCTGAAAGTTCTTGGCCGCTGCGCGCAGCATGCAAGGTCCACCGATGTCGATGAATTCGATGGCCTGTTCCAGACTCAGCTTTTTCTCGAGAGCTTCTTTTTCGAAGGCATAGAGATTGACGACGACCAGATCGATGGGCCGAATGCCCGCCGCCTCGGCCTCGCGAACGTGGGAAGGCTTGCTGCGATCGAAGAGTATCCCTCCATGCACTTTTGGATGGAGGGTCTTCACGCGGCCGTCGAGGATTTCTGGGCTGCCAGTGTATTGCGATACCTCAGTAACTTCGACGCCTTCAACCTGCAAAAGGCGCGCGGTGCCGCCGGTGGAGATAATTTGAAAGCCAAGTTGCTGCAATCCCCTAGCGAAAGCGAGCACGCCGGTTTTGTCGGTTACGGAAATAAGAGCAAGGGGCTTTTGCGTCATGAAAATCCTCCAATATCTGGCATGGCTCGTTCTGAAGATGCTGAACTTAAAAATAGGGGCAAGAAATCAGGCAAAAACTAAAAAAATGTTGAGGGGATCCCCCTCTTTGACGGCCATTTTCTAGCAGCTTTTAGGCTTATCCCCAAGGACTTTCCAGAGCTTTCAAGGGAAGCCAGATAATCGGCTTGCATGCCACGCATCTCTGACACACAATAAGAGGAAGACCCAGAGGAGAAAACCAATGACCGAGCAGCATTTTATCAGCTCTCTCGAAAGAGCTCTGCGCTCGCTACCCGTTCCGCAGCGCGACGATATCATCAATCGCTATCGCACGCATTTTGCCGAAGCCCGTTTGCAGGGGCGCAGCGAAGAGGAGATTGCCCACGCCTTGGGCGATCCCCGCACGTTGGCGCGGAGCTTTCGCGCCACCTACTACATGCAGCAGATCGAGCAGCCGCCCGAAGGCCAAAAAGTTCATACCGTGCTCTTTCACATGCTGCGCGTTGTCCTCCTCATCTGCACGATTTTGATTTTCAATTTTGTCATTATGCTCTGGCCTGTTGTGCTCGTCGCCGCGCTCCTCACTCTGACCTGGATCGCCGTGCTCATCTTCGTCGCGGGAACTTTCCTCTTCGCACTGGGTTTGATCATGGGCGCTTTCAAAGCTCTGGTGCTTGGCTCGATCTACGTCAAGCTCACCTTGATCTTCTATAGTCTCGCCGCCGCAAGCGGAGGCATTCTTCTGCTCGGCGTGCTTTATTTCCTGACGCGCGGCTTTCTGCTCAATATGCTTCGTTATGTTCATGCCAACATTCAAATGGTGAAACCGCGCGCAGTCGGAGAACAAGCATGACAATGCGTAGTCTGAAGTTTTGGCTTTCGATGTTCGTCATGACTTCTGTCTTCCTCGCTCTCGGCGGTATTTTCGATCGTCGGTGCCGCGGGGGTTGTCTGCGCGAAGTCATCCTCATGCACCTAGACAACGATGCGGTGAACGATGGCAATGGGGCGAGGCGGACGCGCGATGGAAAATTGATTAAGGCGCGCATCGCGGAGCCTTTGAACGTTGTGATCGAAGAAAAGGCGAGAAATCAGCTCACGATCAAATCCTATGTGACCAACTGGGTGATCCGGCAGAAGAAGGGATTGACGACCCCGCGTCTCACCGTTAGCGGTTACCGCCCGCCTGAAGAATGGAGGATCGAAGACAAGGACGGTGAACTGAAGATAGAAATGCGCAAGCGCGGACCGCGCCGTGCGGAATTGGAGATACCGGAATCCTTTTCGAGTTCTCTCGAGCTCATCAATGTCAGTGGCGAAGTCACCTTTGAAGCCCCCTTCGACCTCAAGCGAATAAAAGTGACCAACGTCTCGGGACTGGTCTCGCTGCAGGAACTGCCACGCGAAAAGCTTGAGCTTTCGACTGTAACGGGAAGCATTCAAGTCAATCAACGGCTGCAGGATGCTAAAACCACTATCGAAGTGCAAAGCGTGTCGGGAGACGTGGATATGCGGCTCAAAGGTGAATTTGAACATATGCACGTCGAAAGCGTGTCGGGCAGCGTTTTTCTCCGTATTCCGGAGAGCGTGGCCTTCAGCTATAAGCTGGAATCGGTGAGTGGCAATTTTTCTGGATTCCCACCAGATGCCGAGGAAAGTCGCGAATTCGGCGAGAAGAACCTGGAGGGGAATATCGGAGCTCCTACGCGCACCGCTTTGCAGTTTGAGACGATCAGCGGAGAGTTTCAGCTCATGCAGGACAAGATGGAACCCTGAAAGGTTCTTTTCATTCGATGCGATAGACATCCCGATGAGTCCGAAATTTATGACAGGCGCTATTCATCACGAATAATGCCTGTTTTGCTTCGTGCAATTGAATGAGCCGCTTAGACTTGCATAATTATAGGGAGATAAGTAATTGCTTTTAACGGCAAGACAAGTGCACAAGTGGAGCTCGTGCACTTGTCTTGCATGAATATTAATTGCTTATGTGGTGGCTTTATGACTTTTTATATTATCGATTAAGAGGCTGATGGCCCAAACCAGAGCTTGGGATCGATATTCCGGGTGGGCAAAATTGCAGTCAGCGAGAGTGCGCCAGGTTTGGGCATTGAATATAGAGCAAACCAGGGCCCAGCGCGTGGCCATTTCAGGCGACATGAGAGCTGGATCCTGAGGAGCAAAGCTTTTCATAATGAATGTTTCAGGGCCGTCTTGAAACAGATTGCGAGCGTCTCGACCGAGGATCGAATCTAGGTAGCCCTTGATCAAGCGAGGGTTCTTCTCAAAGGCATCAAACGTCGCCAGAATGAATTCTTCTGGCTTTTCGTGTTCGCTGTTGAAATCTAGTCGCATGATTTCCGTAGCGATCAACTTGTTGAGTTCGAGCAAGAGCGTATCTCGATCACCAAACAGATGATAAAGCGTGCGTTCAGGCAGGCGAGCCTTCAACGCAAGCTGCCGCATGGTGAACGTTTCTGGATCCGTGTTGATGAGTTTTAAAGCTGTTTCTAGAATACGACGCTTCTTAGTCGCAACCTGATGCTGGCGTCTAGTATTGTCATAGCGCCGCTTCGGTCTCTTCTGAGGCGTTGAGTCTGGCGGATTATTCATTCGATTTCCTTGCAGAATACTTTCAGCTAGATGCAGGCAAATTGAAGGTTGCATTAACTTTGTCATGTCTGCCTGAACAATAAAGAGTTTACCAGAGGATAAAGATGCGGGTGCACAAAAAGAAGAAAGAAAAGTGAAGATCTATCGATATGACTACCGACAAAAATTGCGTTCGACTGCGCTTAATAGCGACATATACTTCTCAATGTTTAAGAACAAGAATTCATAGAGTGCATTTCAGGTATGCTTTCTAAGTTTTCCATCCTTGAGCGATGGTGCTTGAACAGTTCTGCCTTTTGGAATGTCTCTCGTTGGATTTTGTGAACGTGGAGAGAGGGAGGCAGTAGCCAATTTTTTGCAAGCTGCCGCGATCTCTGCGTCTCACGCATCACTTTTGGTATGAGCATAAAGATGTAAGTATGAGCGTTGGACTTGAGCTGAAGGGCTTCTTTGCCTACCGCTATTAGTCAATTTTTTTAGATACTTAGAAGCCTGTTTCCGAGGTTTTATTTCTTTTTG
>CANJJY010000272.1 GCA_947474445.1 Oligoflexaceae bacterium | reverse complement strand
CGATGCTCATGATGGTCGGTATCGAACTCATACTATAGGTCTTGGCTGCGTTACAAACCACTGCGCCTCCCGTATCATCGAGCGCAGCCGTATAATTGCTGTAGACCATGCCCGATGCAGTGAGGGCGTAAAGGGCAGAAGTAGAGGTCTCTTCGCCATTACTGATGGCGAGGTCGGAGGCTTGGTTTGCACCGCTGAGCGATGTAAAAATCGGGTAAGCTATATCGCGCGTAAGCTGCGCGGATTTACCGTAAGTGATATTGCCGGCTACATCGCTTAAGCGGACGCAGAGAGCATAGGCACCGTCGCTGCTCAGATCTGAGGGGCGCGGTAGGCTCGCTTGATTGTAAGTTTTTCCACTGTTGCAGACGAGGGCCGCCGCAGTGTCGTCCAACGCAAGAGTATAGTCCGTTGCGCTCTGGCCCGAAGCTGTGAGGGTCCACATCGCGCTGACCAGGAGCTTTTCGCTGTCATTGATATAACCATCACTTGCGGCATTGACAAGGGCGAGGGAGGTAAAGGCCGGAGCCACAGTATCCCGAATGATCTGATCGCCTTTCCCATAGCTGACGTTGCCGCCCGTATCGGTAAGCCGGACACAGATGCTCCAAGCGCCATCGCTAGTGAGGCCGCTGGCCCCAGAGATGGTGGCCCCCTGGTTATAGGCCCTACTGCTATTGCATACGAGGGCCCCTCCGGTATCGTCAAGTGGAGCCGTGTAGTCTGCTGCTGCTTGTCCCGACGCCGTCAGAGTCCAGATAGCAGTAGTCTGCGTCTTTTCGCTGTCGTTAATGTAGCCATCCGCTCCCTGTGCCGATTTTGCAAGAGATGTGAAGGTTGGGGCAGTCGTAGCTTTGATGATTTGCTGGGATTTTCCATAGGTGAGGTTACCCGCGGTATCGATGAGGTTCACGCATACCGCATAGGGCTTGTCCGTCCCAAGGGTGTTGATAGTTGGGACGTCGCTGTGGTTATATGTTTGAGAGCCATCACAAACAATCGCGGCGGAGCTGTCGTCCAGGGCGATGGTGTAACTCGCCGTGTCATAACCCGAGGCACTCAATGCTAAAAGAGTGGACGAGGAGCTAGCTTCTGCGCTGTTGATATAGCCATCGCTAGCAGCATTAGCCCCAGCGAGCGAGCTGAAGGTCGGCGCGACTGTATCGCGGATGACCTGCTGGGATTTCCCGTAGGTGATGTTGGAGACCCCATCGACGAGCTTAACGCAGATCGCCCAGGGCTTATCACTCGTCATGGCATCGACATGCGGAATGCTCGACTGGCCATAGGTTTTTGCTGCATCGCAGATCACAGCCCCGCTCGCGTCGTCGAGCGGGAGGGTGTAGTTCGCTGATACATAATTCGTCCCGGAGAGAACCCAAGCAGCAGAGGTGGAGGATGCTTCAGCGTTGATAATATAGCCATCGCTCGCTTCGTTGATCCCAAGAAGAGAGACGAAGCCAGGACCACCGACACTGCGATTGACCTGCTGGGACTTGCCATAGGAGCTGTTACCGGCCGCGTCGGTGAGTTTCACACAGACTGCATAAAGACCATCGCTGCCGATGCTGATGATGAGTGGAATGGAACTCTGATTATAGGTCTTAGGTGAGTCACAAACGATAGATCCGCCTGTGTCATCAAGAGGAACCGTATAGTTGCTGCTCGCCATACCCGATGCCGTGAGGGTGTAGAGAACAGAGGTAGAATTTTGCTCGCCATTACTGATCGCAAGATCGGCCGCTTGGTTTGCCCCGTTAAGCGAAGTGAAGACGGGATAGACTGTGTCGCGCGTCACTTGCGCCGACTTTCCGTAAGTGATATTGCCGGTAGCATCCGTGAGCCGGACGCAGAGCGCGTATGGACTGTCGCTAGTTATTGAAAAAGGAGCGGGAATGCTGGATTGACTGTAGGTTTTTCCGGCGTTACACACGAGGGCAGCACCCGTGTCATCGAGGGCCGCGGTATACTCTGTTGCGCTTTGACCCGAAGCCGTCAGAGTCCATATGGGAGCGGTAGTAAGTTTTTCCGCATCGTTGATATAGCCATCACTCGCCGCATTGGCGAGAGCAAGAGAGCTGAAGCTTGGTGCCACGATATCTCGTATGATCTGTTGAGATTTGCCATAGGTGACGTTGCCAGCCCCATCGCTAAGTTTAACGCAGACCGCATAAGCGCCATCGCTCGTCAGTGTGTTGATCGCGGGTAAACTGCTTTGACTATATGTCTTTGCATTATCACAGGTGACCGCGCTGCCTGTGTCATCGAGCGGGACCGTGTATGAGGCGCTCGTATAGGCACTGCCATTAAGCGTCAGAAGACTTGCCGTCGATGAGGCTTCACCAGCATTAATATAGCCATCGCTCGCTTCATTTGCACCGCTTAATGATACAATTTTTGGTACCGAGATATTAGTCGGAGCAACGACTAAAGAAGGAATATTCAAAACCTGCGACCAAGGGGATACCGTGAGACGCCCCTGACTGTCAAAACAGCGAAGGCGCCCTACAAATGTTTGGGCCGTAGCCTTAGTGAGAGTATAACTGGCGCTAGGGCTTGATCCCGCGTCGATACTTATCCCCGACTTGGCATCGACGCTGTCAAAAAAATCGGCTGTGCAAAGAGAGATCTGATCGCTTCCGATTTTATTCGTCGTAAGACTGATCGTTCTACTAGCGCTGTCGTAAGTAAGAACGCTAGCGTTCCAATTTATTTCAGGAACGTCTGCTTTCGCTTGGACTACTGAATCTGAAACGATGCCGGCCTTTTCAATGACGGCAATTTTTTGGGCGTTTATGATTGGCTCTTCCGTTTTAACTTCAATTCTCTTTTCGATAGGTGATGTGAGCTCTGCGAGCCAATAAGAGCCGAAATAGCCTTCAAATGAGACCTCCCCATCACCGACGCGAAGCTCACTCGTCGGAATAACGCCGCTCCGCAATTCCCCGTCAATGAACTGTTTATAAAAGACGGCGTAATTTTTTGTGGCCACCAGACCTAATCGCTGGGAAAGCGTATCCAGCAATGAAGCAGATTGATCTATTTGCAGCGAAATCGTGAGGGGCTGAGTAAGGACGGCAGTGCTGGCAGGCCTCACGATAAGACCCGTGCCGACGCTGCTGATAGAAATGCTTAAGTCGATTTGAAGAGATCCTGTAATGGACGTTTGGTTCAAAGGCACAGCCTCTTCAACGACGACCTCGACAGCCACCGCAAGTGAACCCATCGGAACGATAACGGATGAGCCTTTGAGACTGCCATTAGGAGACGCAACGCGAGTATCTACCTTCGAAGTTGGGTCAAAGGTGGAAATGGCCTTGGTGTCTGTCGCAAGAACGGATGGAGCCAGCCTTGCAGCGACATCCGTGACAGAGACCTTCCCTGTCGATCGGAGGGGCAGGTTGTAGCAAGCGCTCAACGCGGAGCTAAATACCAAGATGCAAAAGAGTGCTCGCACGATGCCTCTCCTAAATCGAACAGAGTATTAAATCTCTCATTTGTTCAAGAGCATTCATTTTTTTCAGGTCGAAGATACGACTTGAACTTCTTTGCGGGCCGTCTGCAGACAAAATGAAGGGGGGGTAGAGTTAAGAATTATTTACTATGTAATTACAGTATGTTAAGGTTACAATTAGGCCCTTAGGAAAAGCAAGAATTGGGCGCCATTTTCGCGCAATTTTGAGTTTTTTTCGGTTTTGGCAATCTTTACGTCTCAAGTATCACTAGAAAGTAAGGATCCCAAATATTCTTCGACAGCCACCGACTAGCATAAATTCTATCACTAGGAAATTAGATAGCCTTGGTCGACCAAAAAAATAGAAGGCAAATTTGCAGAATTTTCAAAAATACATGCTTCTCGGTTTTTTATTCTTATGCCATCTGCCCCTCCGTGCGGACGTCATGCCCCTTGAGGTTCGCATTGAACAAGGTAAATCTGGAATTCTAGAGATATCAAAGGACAGAAACTTCTCACACATTCAATCAAGTTTGAAAATAAACCATCAGGACCTCTACCGAGCGGAATTCAAAGAAAACGGCATTTACTATATGAGGTTTCGATCTGAAGGCAAGATCACCTGGACGGAAGCCTTTTTGGTCGTCATTAAAGGGTCCGATCGCAAAGAAATTCCTTGTCTTTCTTGGGCCAAAACCCCTGGCCGATATCGACTCAGTATTCGGAACGGACGAGGTCAAAAGCAGTGGTGTGAAACTTCAGATCAAGTGGCATTTCTTAAGAATTTGAAGACTCCAGTTATTATTAGGCTTATGGGGGTCGATACGAAGTCCAAGACCGCAGAACTTCCCGAGCTTTCCTTGAAATGGGCTCGTGATATGAGCCTTCCTGAAATGGGAAATCACCGTCCTATCGACACTGCTCACGGCAATTACGAAGAAGACAGTGATCAGACCGAGGAAGAGCCTTATGATTCAGAATATATGAATGAACCTATCGATCTCAAAGCAATAAGCCCGAGTGAGACGCAAGTAAAAGAGCTGCCCCCGCTGCTTCGAAAGAGCAACGTATCTTTATGGATGCGGCTGATATCTGAGCAATTCAGTATTCACAATAAAGACACTTTCGATGCGCCCACTACTATAGGATTAGGAACCGGGGGAGAGGGGCATTTGTTCATCAGGCCCGATCTGATGCTTAGCGGGAAAATAGACACGCACGGAACTCATACTGCGTTTGAAAAAGATGCTGATCTTGCGCCAGGTGCGGATCAAAAGCGCCTTCGGAGTCATCTTTCATTAGGTCTTGACCTTCTCAATATTGAAAATAGAGATCAGCTTCACTCTGTCTATATTGGTCCAGCGATAGGGTTGTTTCAATTGCCGCTAGTCCATGACAATCAGATAGTCACAGACCTCGGAATGAAAGTTTCTCTCCACCTGTATACGCTCGGATTCAATTTTGACATGATTTTGATGAAAAGTGGTTCGTTTGAAGTTTCGTCGCTTTATCATCTAAATGAAATTGCGGCCCATCTGCAGCCAATCGCTGGAATCTATTTCTGCGAAACTACACAAAAGGCAGGATCAGTAAATTCACGATTTAGCGAAGTTGGTCTCAATCTCGGCTTAAGCCTGGAATTTTAAAACTTTTGGGGGTTATCTTAACCCGGAACTTAGTTTGCCAAAGGATTAAGGGTAAGAATATGATAGCCCGTTACTTTCGGTGAGCGGGTTATTTATTGTGTGCGCGTGGGTGTTGTCCTGCTCAGCATTTTCTTCTCTTTCCCCTGAAAATCCTAAATCTGAGCCAGAAGGCCGATCACTTCTGAGTAGATTCCCTAAATGGGTATGTGAGATTCCCACCGCGAGTGAAGATTTTCGGATACTCATCCCCGAAGCGACCAGTCTTTTCCCCTCTTCGAACCTGGCCAAAAGAACAAGCTGATAGATGTCTTTCTTACATATTTATAGCAGTGCAATCCCACAGCATCAAAATGACGGCATATAACACGTAAGTCCCTTTATGTGTTACATTATCCCATATTGATCGACTATTACCTAACTCCAGGAAAATGAACATGGATGGCCTATCCTCGTTTGCCGAATACAGGGTGATCGCATCTATTACCCATTGGTGTTTCATTTTACACGCCCCTGGCAAAGAATTTGACCCTCAACCGAAGCCGTACGCAAGTATCCCTCGATCTCGACACTACGTTCCAGCTTTTGATGGGCACATCTCTGCAATCATCGGACTCGCCTTTGGCAATCTTTTGCGACTCATGTTCTGCCATCTACGAGTCGTAAAATTAGATATTAAAACACCCAGTGCAAACACCGTGGCCCTATGAAAACCAGGCAACTTCATATTGCCTTTTGATGTGCTATAATATGTTCAACCTCTTTCACCTCCCATCTTGTGCAGGGTAAAGAAACATGTATCGAATCTTAGGAAAGCCAAGATCAATCGCAAGTCTTCCCAGTCTTGAGATTGATATTTCAGAAGCGCGTAAAGCACAGCGAATACTTATTATCGATGACAATTATGCAACTTTCGAGTTAGGGAAAACTTTTACTAAATTTGGCTACTACGTTAGAGAAGTAGAAGATCTCTCTGACTGGGAATCCGTCAAGGCCTACACCATTCTTGTCGTTGATATAAATGGGGTAGGAAAGCAGCTGGGATTAAAAGATGGTGCAGCACTAATAAATCAGGTAAATCGAATTTCACCAATGTTACCGGTTGTTGCATTCAGTGCCAATGATCACAGATTGAATCTCTTAAGCGGCTGCAAAGTGGCAGCAATTCTGAAAAAAGATCTTGATATCGAAGAGTGGATAAAAAAGCTCGATGAAATTT
>CANJJY010000271.1 GCA_947474445.1 Oligoflexaceae bacterium | reverse complement strand
GGCTGAAAAAGGCACCCTCTCTCCGGAGCGCCTCCTTTTTACCGCGCGCAAGTTAGTCGACAATTGCAATCGCTGCCATCGCATCATCGAAAGCGTCAAAGCCTTTGCCCGCGACGGTTCGCGCGACTCTATCCAATCGTGTACGGTCAATGAGTGGGTGGATGCGACCTTTACTTTATGCCGCGAACGCTTTCAATCGGTGGGTGTCGGCTTGGATTGGACGCCGCCTGACGAAGACTTGGTTTTTGAAGGCCGCCTGCTGCAGCTTGTTCAGGCTCTCTTCAACCTTCTGACCAACGCCTTCGAGGCCGCGGTTCAAAATGCTAAACCCATGGTCTCGCTCAGCTGCGAAGAACAAGGCGATGCTATCCTGCTTCGCGTCAAAGACAATGGTCCAGGAATTCCGGAATCCTATCACGTGAGTATTTTTGAGCCTTTCTTCACGACCAAGGACCAGAGCCGTAGCGTCGGGATTGGCCTCAGCACAGCCAAGGGCATGATCGAAGGTCATCAAGGATCGATCACCTTCATCAGTAAGCCCGGATCCACCTGCTTTACCATCAAGGTTCCCAAAAAGCAGAAGACGATGGAATCCGCCAGCTAAGGCCTGTCCGAAGCAGGCGATCAATAGCCTTTATTGGGCTGCAACCAACGTTCGACGACAGGCAATTCCATCCGCTTTCTCTGCGCATAATCAGCCATTTGATCTTTGTCGATCATTCCAACCCTAAAATATTCCGCCTCAGGATGCGCAAAGTAGTAGCCCGAAACCGAGCTTCCTGGATGCATGGCATAACTTTCCGTCAGTTTCATCCCTGTGCGCTTCTCCACATCGAGGAGTTTCCAGATCGTCCCTTTTTCGGTGTGATCAGGACAGGCCGGATAGCCGGGAGCTGGGCGAACGCCGCGATATTTTTCTTTGATCAGCTCTTCGAGACTGCTCTTCTCATCATTGCCAAAGCCCCAGACTTGCCGGATCTTTTTGTGTATCATTTCTGCCATGGCTTCGGCCATCCGATCGCCCAGCGCCTTGACCATGATGGCCGAATAATCGTCATGCTTTTTTTGAAAATGCAGTGACCATTCATCGACTTGGTCGCCGGCCGTCACAGCAAAAGCGCCTACATAATCGAGACGACCTGAGTTTTTCGGGGCGACGAAATCGGCGAGACACAGCGCGTGTTTGCTTTCACTTCTTTCGCGCTGCTGCCGGAGGAAATGCAAGATTTCCAATCGCTGTCCGGGCCGGTCTGGCAAGTAAAGTTCCACATCGTCACCGATACTGTGCGCCGGCCAGATTCCAGTGACAGCTTTGGCTTCAAAGCGTTGGTTCTTGATGATGTCTTCCAGCAACGTCTGAGCATCGTGGAACAGCTCTTTGGCTTGTTCGCCCCAGACGCGGTGGGTCAAGACTTTAGGATATAGAGCTTTGATGTCCCAGGTCCAAAAGAATGGGGACCAGTCGATATAAGCGGCGATCTCATCGAGCTTGAGGTCCTCGTGTTCCCACACGCCGAGACGCGAAGGTACATCGATCGGCAGCTTATTCCAATCGGTGACGAAGGCGTTGCGGCGAGCATCTTCAAGACTCACATAAACGGCATCGCGCTGGTTCGCGGCGTGCCGCTGGCGCAAGACCTCTTGTTCGACCTTGGTTTGCTCGACATAGGCATCACGCCGCTCTTTACTGAGCAGCTGACTGCACACTTCGACGACGAGAGACGCATCCGCCACATGGCAGACGGGGCCGTGATAGTGAGGGGCGATTTTGATCGCTGTATGAGCCTTGCTCGTAGTCGCTCCACCGATCAATAGCGGGATCTGATATCCCTGACGTTCCATCTCGCCTGCATTGAATACCATCTCGTCCAGGGACGGCGTGATCAATCCGCTGAGACCGATAATATCGGCATCCAGCTCTTTCGCTTTTTTCAGGATTTCTTCGCAGGAGACCATGACGCCGAGATCCGTGACTTCGTAGTTGTTACAGGCGAGCACGACGGCGACGATGTTCTTGCCGATGTCGTGGACATCGCCTTTGACCGTTGCGATCAGAAAACGGCCCTGGCTTCTGCGTTCAGAGGCTGGCTGCTTTTGCTTTTCGATTTCCATATAGGGCTGCAAATAGGCGACCGCTTTTTTCATGACGCGCGCGCTCTTGACCACCTGAGGAAGGAACATTTTGCCCTCCCCGAAGAGGTTACCGACGACCTTCATGCCTTCCATCAAAGGACCTTCGATGACATCGAGAGGTCGCGGAAGTTTGGCTCGGACTTCCTCTGTATCGATTTCGATGAATTCATCCAGTCCTTTGACCAGCGAGTGAATCAGCCGCTGTTCGACCGGATGTTCGCGCCACGCGAGCTTGTCGGTTTCCTTCACCCCGCGCGCTTGATCCTTGAATTGCTCGGAGTATTCGAGCAGGCGTTCGGTCGCATCGGGCCGCCGGTTAAGCAGGACGTCTTCGACCAATACCAGCAGTTTCGGTTCGATTTCTTCGTAGACTTCGAGCATTCCGGCATTGACGATCCCCATGTCGAGACCAGCGCGGATCGCATGATAGAGGAAAGCCGAATGCATGGCTTCACGGACGACGTTGTTGCCGCGGAAGCTGAAGGAGATATTGGAAATGCCGCCACTGGTGAGGACTCCCGGGCAGAGTTTTTTGATCTCACGAACAGCTTCGATGAAATCGACTGCATAGTTATTGTGTTCTTCGATCCCCGTCGCTACGGTGAGGACGTTGGGATCGAAGATAATATCTTCCGCTTCGAAGCCAACCACTTCGGTCAGAATCTGATAGGCCCGTTGACAGATACGAACCTTGTCTTCGCGCGTCGCGGCCTGCCCTTTTTCATCGAAGGCCATGACGACGACAGCAGCTCCATAACGCAAGAGAGTCTTGGCTTGAGCGATGAACTTGTCTTCGCCTTCCTTAAGACTGATGGAGTTGACGATACACTTGCCCTGAAGACACTTGAGGCCGGTCTCCAGCACACTCCATTTGGAACTGTCGATCATCACGGGAACCCGGGCAATATCGGGTTCTGCGGCAGCAAAATTCAGAAAGCGATGCATGCTCGCTTCCGAATCGAGCATCCCCTCGTCAAAGTTGATATCGATGATGTTCGCGCCGTTTTCCACTTGCTGCCGAGCAACCGCCAGGGCGGCTTCAAAATTGCCTTCCTTGATTAACTTGGCAAACTTCGGCGAGCCCGTGACGTTGGTTCGCTCGCCCACCATATAAAAAAGGCCGCTTTTGGGCTTGATGAAGAGAGGTTCGAGACCGCTGAGACGGGTTCCTTTTTCGATTTTTGGGATCAGCCGCGGAGGATGAGCGCGCATCTTTTCGGCTATCGCCTGTATGTGCGGCGGCGTGGTGCCGCAGCAACCGCCGACGATATTGAGAAATCCGCTTTCGGCGAATTCGTCGAGTAGCCCCGAGGTGATGGCCGGTGTTTCATCGTATCCAGTATCGCTGAGGGGATTCGGCAATCCGGCATTGGGATAGCAGCTGATCGCACAGTCTGCGATCCGCGAGAGCGACTCGATGTAGGGCCGCATTTCTTGGGCCCCCAGAGCGCAGTTGATCCCGACGCTCAGTGGCTTGGCGTGGCGCACTGAATACCAAAACGATTCGATCGTTTGGCCCGACAAGGTACGGCCAGAGGCATCGGTGATGGTGACGGAAAGCATGACGGGCAAGCGAAAGGCTTGCTCATCGAAAAACCTTTCGATCGCATAGATCGAGGCCTTGAGATTGAGCGTATCAAAGGTAGTCTCGGGGAGAATAATGTCAACACCCCCGTCGACCAGTCCACGAATCGCTTCGTCATAGGCATCGGCCACTTCATCAAAGGTGACGGCGCGGTAGGCGGGATTATTGACGTCGGGAGAAAGGGAAAGGGTTCGATTGGTCGGCCCTAAGGCTCCTGCAACGAAACACTGACGCTCGGGGTGTTCGCGCTGAAACTCATCGACGGCTTCACGGGCCAGCTCGGCCGCGACTTTATTTAATTCGTACGCCAAAGATTCGAGTTTGTAATCGGCCTGCGCAATACTGGTCGAGCTGAAGGTGTTCGTCTCAATTATATCCGATCCCGCTGCGAGATAGGCCTTATGGATTTCTTTGATGATGGCTGGCTGGGTCAAGACCAAAAGGTCGTTGTTTCCCTTTAAATCCGATGGGTGATCCTTGAAACGTTCGCCACGAAAATGATGCTCTTCGAGCTTATAGCGTTGGATCATTGTGCCCATGGCACCGTCGAGGACTAGAATACGCTCTTGCATAGCTTTTTGAAGTTCTAGGCCACGCGTGGAATAAGGCTTCATCCGGAACACCTCGTACTGGCAAGCACTCGAGTCCACCTCTTGCAGGCGAACGGGCTCTAACATTTTAAAAGAGAAGGTTCTTATACCAATTTTGCTTTTAAGTAGCAAAGATTTGGGCCTTTATCCTCACTATTATCCATTTTTCTGTCAATGTAATCAAAAAGACACACCGCTGATTATGCCTCGATTGTAATTTTCAATGTAAGTATATGAAATTAAATAGAAATAAAGGATAGCTCAATCTAAAACAGGACTGACCGATCGGGATATCTATCAAGGCGATCCTAGCCTCTCAAGTGTCATGGAGCACATATGTACAAAGACGGTTTACACGAGCACAGTCGACTAGAAGAGGAATACTTCTATAAAAAAGAGCGGGAGCTCATCGAAAAGAACAAAAAGGAAGCTGCGCAAAAAAGGGAACTCCTTGAACGCACTTCTCACTACCATAAATGCGCTAAATGCGGCCATGACATGAACGAAGTGACAAAGGATGGGGTATCTCTGCTCGCGTGTAGATCCTGCGAAAGCATTCATATCAGCCTCGAATCTCTCAATTCTCTGAGCCAACACGGGCAATTGAAATCCCTGGCCTCGGATGCGCGTGAACTGATGATCGAATGGAAAAAATCAGCTTAATTCTATCCTCATGACTCATGAGCGCGGCAGAGGAGGCTGCCGCGCCTGACCGCTCAACTTCTTTTGATCGCCTTTTCAAGCGCCTCGATGACGGTCTGCAAGGGACGATGGGGATCGACGGAAATCAAACCTGCCCGATAGCTCGGTTCTTGAAAATCATAATCGGCTTCCTGCAACTCACACCACACGACACAGCACATGAGCGAGAGCGCGAAGGGGTTACCTATGGTCAATTTGATGTTTTCGCCCCGCGCCAGGCGATCGGAGACGATGATGCCTAAGCCGGTCACCGAGAGATCCCAAACAAGAAAGGGCACCTGACGTTCCACGCCGGCGTCTTCGACGAGGAGAAGCCCCTTCACCTCGATCGGCAGGACTTGCACGCGCGGTTCGATGCGTTTGAGCGCTCTGTGAAGCAAGGCCATGAACACCTCCAAGGGGACCTCGTCTCTTTATCGACGGAATCAGGGAAATCATGAGGGGGTCACGCCGGGAAGCAAGTCAAAAAGACTCGCAATCTCAAATTTCTTAGCTCGGCCGAGTCAATAGAGTGACAAAGAAGGGCAGAAAGCTCAGTTTTTTTGCTTTACAAGAGCTCCCCATTCCCTCATTATCGGGGCCTCTTGAAGCTCCTCAGCGAAGGGTAGAAAGAATTCTTTCTTAACTATTTTGGTCTAGGGAATGATCAGGAGAATGTAGTCGAGGTAAATGCCTCCCTGGTGGAATGGTAGACACGATGGATAAAGTGTCTGAAGGCTTCGAAAGAAGTGCTGACAAAAATAACGAGTCCACTCTCAGAGTAATCTGAGATGTAGAAATCGGGTGAATTGCTGGAAAGCTGTTAGACGCAGTAATCAGCAGCCAAGCCGCAGATGCGGAAGGTTCAGAGACTACCTGTGCTATCGCGAGATGGCTTAAAGTACAGGAATTAGGTGAGAGTAATGCCTCACTGAAAAAGCGCCCGGCCCCTAAGAGATTAGGGTGATGATATAGTCCACAAAAGTGTCAAAATCCATTGCCGAAAGGTGTGCCAGTTCGAGTCTGGCGGGGGGTACTTCCAACAAAAAAGCGCTTTAGGGCGCTTTTTTTGTGTCTGGAATTTGGGTATGGTAGACCGAAGTTCGAGCTCTATCGTGGCACTAAAAGATCGTGATCGACGACGATCTGAAAGCAAGGAAACGCACTGCTGGGACTTCTTCGGTGGTATACAGACCGCGCCTCACGAACCAAAATCTCCTAGTCGACTGGACTAAAACTTACGAGTGACAAGTGACGACACTTGCAGTTGTAGAATACCTCGATCCATTCTCTTGCCGCAGCCTTGACCGACGCCTATGTACCCGAAACAAGTTGATGTATGAGACCCCCTTTGAGGCCGG
>CANJJY010000270.1 GCA_947474445.1 Oligoflexaceae bacterium | reverse complement strand
TGCTGCTGGAGCCAACAAAGCATTTTCGGGGTCAGAAAGAAGGGGTATAGTAGAACAACTTTAATAAGCACAATGATTGGAGTCATCCATGCAAAGAAGAGATGCTATTCAGCAGCTGGCTCTCGGCCTTACAGGACTCGCCTTAAGCTCAAAGCTTTCTGCCCAAGCAGAGGTGGCTAAAGCCCCCTCAGGCAAGTCGCTCCTCGATGCCCTCTCTCAGTGCCAGGTCGATGCCGTGCGCTGTCAGGCTCACTGTGTGAAGCTCCTGGAAGGCAAGGACACCAGCATCATGGGATGCTTCACCAAGGTTTCTGATCTCATCGACCTGAACCATGCAGCGCTGAGCCTCGTCTCGCGCGATTCACCGGCAGCCAAAGACCTAGCGGCTGTTCTCAAAAAATCAGCCGACGCCTGCGCCCAAGAATGCTCAAAGCATGCTAAGCATCATGAGCTCTGCGCCGCCTGTGAGAAAGCCTGTGTTGCGCTAGTCAAAAGCATCGCCGCAACCTACGCTTAAGTGGACTTGCTAGGAGACCTGACTCTGCTCGAATCCGCGGGGGAGCGTGATCTGATAGCGCGTCGTAGGGCCTTCATGCAGGACGATTAACTTCCCTCCATGGATATCGAGTATCGTTTCTATGAAGGGTCCGAGAGCGAGCTGCAGTTGATTGAAACTGTGGTCGATCGCATTCTTGTCATGCACCCCAGAAAAACTGATTTCTATGGAGAGACCTCCCTCCGCCCCCACCTTAAAAGATCCAAAGAAACTGCTTTCTTCGACGCTACGCGTACAAAGAGCCGCGTAGTGAAGGAGGAATCCAAAGGCGTATTTCATGAGGACGGGATAGGCTAGCAAAGTGCGATCGTCGAGGTCTGACATAATATTGAGATGGGGGAGCTCTAGTTCCGAGCTTTCCTGACAATCTTGCCAGGCTTCAGCAAACATCGTCTCAACATTGACACTCACTTTCTTGCTTTTGCCGCTTTCGGCAATATTTCGCAGCATACTGACGACTCTTTCAATACGACGACTATTCGCATGAATTTTTTGGAGGATGCGTTTAATGGACGAGGCATCAAAATCTGCCCCGGCAATGACTTTTTCAGCAAGGGACGAGTAGCCGCTGATGATCGTCAGAGGATTGTTGACTTCGTGCGCGACCTCTCCCGCCAATCGCAGGAACTGCTGATTTTTTGCTTCGCGCATGAGCGAGAACTGATTCTCTCTTTGCTTGGCATCATAGAAGTAGCGATCGCCGACGGCAAGAGACAGAATGATCATTTCCCACAGACTGCCCCAGAGCAGAGCTCCCTCAGTGAATTCGTTGACGTTGATGAATCCCAATCGACTCGCCCCAAAGATGCCTGATCCAATCATATTGAGTACCCAACCCGCGCAAAAGAACCAAGCCGGTCGAGATCCTTTCCACATTTGAATTGCGGTGGCTGCGATCGCAATCGAAATGCCTACGTAGAGGGTAATCAAAAAGCTGATGATACCGACATAAGGATTGATCACGCGCAGCGCAATGGAAGCGATATAGCCGACAGAAACCAAGAGAAAGATGCGGTGGAGACGGGGTAGATTGATCCTACTTTGAAAGAAGCTGATGGTGAACAAATTAACTAAAAAGCATTCGGTAGAAGCGAGGATGAGGAAATCTGGTTTAAAAGAACTCCCCGTGCTAAAGAACACATGGTTTGTGCCAGTCACATAGCTTACAAAAAGTATGTGAAAGGCAATATAGCCAATATAATAAAAGTAGTAATTCTTGCGCAGCGTGAGGGCCAAGAGCAAATTGGTCACTAACAGAATGACGAACATACCAAAGACGGCGCCGAGCTTGGTCTGTTCAAGCGACACGTAATGATGATAGGCCCCAGGATCCCAAACGGACAGATCCAGAGTTCCAAAGTCCCCTTCTGTTTTCACAAGAAAAGTATGGAGACCAGGTTCTAGATTGAGGCTCACACTGGGAAGATGAAGCAGCTCATCCTTGGCTTCAGGATCCGGTAGTCTGAGATCGTGCAACATGAGACCGCCATCCCCAGGGGCCTTCACCTGATAAATGACGATAGGAATAGAGATTTTCGAGGCGATGACAAGGGACCTTGGAAGGGCGGCCAAGTTCTCGATAACAAAGCGAGCCCACATGGGTCGATTGACAACGCCATAGTTAACCAGCGATCCCGCGGGAGCGCGAAAGGCTGTATCCGCTAATTGAGCGATCGCAGCAGGATCTAGAATGGCAAGTTCTGGGTTGTCGTTGCCTTCGTAGAGCGCAAGATAGGGCCCAAGCCTAATATTTTTTGCCTTCTCTTCTGGATGAAGAGTCAAGCTCTCAGCGTATGCACGCGAGCACATAGCGAGTAAATATAAAATGAGGAGATGCTTGAGCATGGAAAGATAAGCCCCATGTTTCGCACAATCTGCGACAAACTACGCAACTCCAGGATACCATGAAGCAGCGAGGCAATTATTGCCTCAGATGCGTGCAAAAAGCGAAAGCCCATTCCGAGTGGAATGGGCTGCATGTTTTTCTGAGGAGCGAGAAGGCTACTCGGTAGCGACACCAGCGATGTAACGAACAGGCGACGAGTCGTCACCGAATTCAGGAACCTTCACCGAGCTGTTTTCGAGAGCGGGAAGCTCAGGAAGATCATCGAGACTGAGGCCGGCGCAATTTGCAGCGTCGGTGGCAGCCATGCGCTGATCGCCTTCGATCGGATACACAAGGTAGTCGCCGACTTTAGTTCCGGCTTTCAGGTTGAACAAAGGCATTTCATGACCGACTGTAGCATTGTACTTCCATGGGATGCCCCAGAACTGGCCTGGTCCACCGTAGGTCAAGCGATAGTTCTTGCCAATGATATTGGTATCGGTCAAGCCATCAAACTCATCAGCGGCGAGGAGAGTGTAGTTGACTTCGATCGGACGATCGAATTTCACGTACGAACTGTCAGCTGCTTTGAGGGTCTGGAACTGAGCCCAGCTAGAAGCACCAGCGGTCCACTTGTAGTAGACTTCGAGTTGTTGCTCAGCACGGAAAGGGTCGATCGACTTGTCTGTGATCGCTGCCCATGCAGAAGCTGGAATGAGGGCTCCAGAGAAGACTTGATCGAGTCTTTGCTGCTCTTCCTGACCCGTGGGCAAATCAGAAGGCAAAGCAAATCCGACACCATCTTTGGTGAGGAGCTGAGTTGTTGAGTTGAAGGTATACGTAGCCAAGGCGCTTGAGATGTTAGAAGCCTGATTCGATGTGTAGGATTGATCACCCCAGTTTGAGGTGGTCGTCTCGTACAGTGCGCTCGACATAGGACCGTTCATACTGCCTTCGTTGCGCTTGAAAGCCGCAGCGCTAGGAGCCATCTTTGGACAGTTTTGGAAACAAACCAGCTCGCCAGTGGGGAGATCTGAAGTGCCCGATACGGTCGATTCAGAGTGGTAGGAGATGACGGTCGTATCGCTGAGGGTCACATTCTTCGAGATATTGACGTTAGCATTGAGACTGGAAACGTAGAGGTTAAGACCCCACTCTGGGATGGTCACGTCGCCTGTGGCGGCTTCTTCAGTCATTCCTTTGTCAGTATAATTGACTTTAGAAACTTTGATGAGCTTCGTTCCATTCCACTTTACAATGTAGCTCGAACCGCTGTCGTACATGTTGAGGTCAACACCCGTCAAAGCTTTGAGGGTCGTCGTAGCTTTGGTAAGCTTGATCAGCTTTCCTGCAGCCTTGAAGAGAGTGTAAGGCGTGCGAACTTTTTGGCCGTCAGTCCATTCAACCTTGTAAATGGTCGCACCGTTGTCCAGAGTTTGCTCTCCTGTCCACATTCCGTAATAGCTGGCGTTAGCAGGATAGATCTTGCCGTCTTTTTCGAATTCTGCGGGAAAGCCAGAATTCAATTTGACAGTTTCGCCAGCCGCGTTGGTCAAGTCGTAGCGATAGATACCTGTTTTGAACTTGTTCCGGTCGTAGCAACCATCACCGACTTCTGTTCTCTCCTGTCCGCCCCAGTTGCTCTTCGAGCTACCAGCAACGTTGAGGTAAGAAGAGTCAAAGCGTACTTTGTAAGCTGAAGAATTTGAATTGGTACCCTCAGTTTGGTTGCTTTCACTGCGAACATAACCTGTGAAATCGCCAGTGTCAGCGTCTTTGGTCAACTCAGCGATACCGGAGCTGGTGCCCGTTCGCCCGTCGCCGGCTTCATTCGAAGCTGTTTCAAGCACGAAAGAACCAGTATCAGTGCGCTTAGTGCGAATGAATCCGAACTGTCCAGCTACCCCGTTGGCATCATAGAATGTATAGGCCATGCTGAAGATACCGGAAGGAATTTCATCTGAAGGAGGAGCGACGACGATCACGCGGGCTTGGATCACATTGTCGCCTTCTGGTATTCTAAACTCGCCAATCAAGGGTTTGCCTTCTTCGCGAGTCGACTTGGAATACATCTGCATCAATTCTTGTGATTTACTGGAATCACCACCACCACCGCCACCACCTTGGCCGCCGCCTCCCCCATCGGACTTGTGCTCGCACTGAGCTTGATCGACGAGTGCCTTGTAAACACCCTCGTTGGCCTGTTCCCAGAATTTAGTTTGGCCGAAATAGCACATGATAGAACCAGCTTGTTCTATCGTTTTGAATGCTTCGTTGCTGACGCGTAGGTTGAGAGTGCGTCCTTCAACAGTTAGTTTGTAAGCTTGCTTACCATCGAGTCTCAGAGCCGCAGCAGAACCTTTGGCAGGAAGGATGGTAACGGCTGAAGCAAGTTGGAGCTGGCCTGTTGCGACGGTAACGATCGTGTCTTCGCCTGGCGCCAAGGCTGTGGTTTCAGTGCTGGTACTCGCTTTCGACTTTTTCTTGCTACAAGCGGTTCCCATGGCGAGGGCACCCCCGACGATGGCAACAACTGCTATATACCTTGTCTTCATACTCAGAGACTCCTTAGTGATGACTCAGAAAGAACATTGGATTCTTCGCGTCTTTGCCCCAAAAACTTCAGCTGCCTTTCTGTAATATTTTTAAGACACAATGATTTCAGTGGCTTAGGCGTCAGAAAAATTGGGTTTAGCCGATTTTGTGTTGGGGTATTTATCGGCGGAGGAAGGGGTGAGAAGGGAAAAATCTCATTTCTCAGAAAGGAAGACCCTATCGGTTCATAGGTATAAAAGAAGAGTGCCCAGAGAGGCTCCTTTCGCTACATCTGAAAGCAAGGAAGACCTTTGGTAAGATTGGGGAGTTTTATTAATAAAAAAATCCCCAGTTTAAACCGGGGATTTCTTTGGCCGTCAAAGCTAGGAATTAACTTAGACTTTGTCGGCTTTACGAACACTGCGGAGGTTTGCAGCTAGGATCTTTTTGCGCAAGCGCACCGACTTGGGAGTGACTTCAATCCACTCGTCGTCGTCGATCCACTCGATACACTTCTCGAGACTCATCTGCTTGGTCCCGTAGAGGTTGGTGATACCGTCAGAACCAGTGGTTCGCATGTTGGTCAGCTTCTTCGGCTTCACTGGGTTCACGTTCAGGTCATTATCCTTGGCACATTCGCCGATGATCATGCCTTCGTAAACTTCAACACCTTCACCAATGAAGAGGACTCCGCGTTCCTGGACCGATGCCAAGGCGTATTCCGTCGTTGAGCCGGTTCGGTCAGCGATCAAGCTACCGGTGGCCCGGTGAAAGATCGTTCCAGCGTGAGGTTTGTAACCGATCGACTCCGAACTGATCAGACCCGATCCACGGGTGGCAGTTTTGAACATCGAGTTGGTGCCGAGAATACCGCGCGTCGGGATCTCGAAAATCAAGCGAACGCGCTGCTCTTCAGTGTTCGTCGCCGAAGCTGCTTCATAGGAGACGAGAACGCCTTTGCGCTGCTGATACATCTTGGTGACTTCGCCCGAGCACGTTTCTGGCAAATCCAAGGTCATTTTCTCGAAGGGTTCCATCTTGACGCCGTTTTCCACTTTCATCAAGACGTTAGGACGGCCAACCATGAACTCATAGCCTTCGCGACGCATTTTCTCGATCAAAATACCGAACTGCAATTCACCGCGGCCCAGCAGGTAGAACTGATCCGCTTGGTCGGTATCTTCGAGGCGCAAGGCCACGTTGCTACGGATTTCGTTGAGGAGACGCTGGCGCAGGTCGCGCGATTGAATCGCTTTACCTTCACGACCGGAGTTGGGCGTCGTGTTGATGGAGAAAATCATGCGCATCGTAGGCTCTTCAACCGTAATGCGCGTCAGAGCCGATCCGTTGAGTCCACTGAGCGTGTCACCGATCTCGAGCGTTTCGCAACCGGCGATCAAACCGATATCGCCGGGGCCGATTTCTTCGACTTCGATCTGCTTCATACC
>CANJJY010000269.1 GCA_947474445.1 Oligoflexaceae bacterium | reverse complement strand
GATGGATGATCCCAATGTGACCAATCAAGCTCTGCGCGAAGCTCTGGTCCAGCTGCAATCTCTCTCGATGGCGCAGAAAGTGCGCGCGAATCCTCTCACGCGGACTATCGTGATGGAGAATGAGGATGACCAATCCATCCAGGAGGTGCTGGAGAAAGCAGAGGAGCAGGGCGTCCTGCACATACACGCGAACGCGGCGAGTCTTCGTCCTTCAGAGTCGATAGGCGAACGGATCCACGGACTTCGCGTGAGGATCGATGGTTTCTTGAACGAAGTGAGCGATGGAAGTCTTGATTTCAAAAAAGCTTTGGCCTTGACCTTTGCCGGTGTCGGACTCAAGCAAAGCATTTCAGGAAAATTCCTTCCGGCAGGACTCACTTTGATTTTTTATGCCGTCGGTATGCTGGAGTTAGACGAAATTGATAGGAGAAGCAGAGAAACGATCTGAAATTTTTGTACCGATTTGCTCCCCCGTGATTTATGATGGGTATAAGCTATCACATGGGGAATCAATTGGACTGCTTCATTCATCAAACGTATGGTCGCGTGCGCATCCGCGTGCCCGCTCTCCGCTCAGCTTCCCAGCGCGGCGATGCGCTGGTGAAAACCCTGGCCCAACTCAAGGGCATACGGAAGATATCGATCAGTGAAGTGACGGGCAGCGTCGTGATTTATTACGATCCTAATCGTCAGCACATGACCTCGATACTCAAAGCCTTTCATAGTCAAAAACTTCTGGTCAACGTCGTGGGATTTCCCCATGCGCGGGCTCTCCCCCCGCCGCCGCGAGCCCTTCCTCCGACGACGGAATGGTTGAGCGTGGGTCTTCAGCATGCGAGCAAGGCGATCTTCCTAAATCTCGTGGAATCGACTTTGCAAAAGACGAGTCGTCTCTTGATCAAGAAGATTTTTTCCTGAGCGGGCTGAGAATTGCCGCTAGCAAGATTTTTCCAACGGACTGCAGTTTCCCATGTTGAGAATTTCTGGCAATTTCCGCTCAACGGTAGATCGTGGACCTCGAGCTGAGAATTCTGCCTTCCCTGCAGATTGTGAAGATATCTTAAATTGACCATAAAGACCTAGGGTGCTCATCGGTACTGTGCTATGACATTCGCGTTTCGATGCGAGAATTTCATTCCCAGTGATGGAGGCATCACCGATGCAGTGTTTCGGTTTTCTCTTGCTAGCTAGCTCCTTCTCATTGCTATTCGGATTATCTGCGTCTGCCGTTCAAGGTGCCGATAGTAAACAACTGTCAGAGCCGGCATCGATCGCGTTCATCTCTGACGTTCATCTGCACGATATCTATGGTTCCATCGATGGCTGGGACGGGGTATTGAACAGTAAAAGTCAAAAGAAAGCTGTACCGCGCTCGATGTATGCCCAACTGAATTCGACGCGTTTATTTAATGAAAATTATTTTGCATTTCGCGCTGCCTTGGATGATATCCAGGCGCGAGGCATTCACCTTGTCGCCCTTCCCGGCGATTATACCGACGACGCGCAACCCATCAACGTTGAAGGGCTGAGAAAGATCCTGCACGAATACGAAGCCAAGGGTCTGCGCTTTTTTCTAGCGCCTGGAAATCATGATCCCAACGAACCCTTTGACGATGAAGGTGGTAAAGACGATTTTCTCGCGGCGAACGGCCACGAACAAAAAATCTACAGTCCCCAAAGCGCGGCATGTCTAGAAACCACTGCGTCGCAGACTGCCGATCGGCCCATCTGCGCTAGTCAGATCAGAGAACTCGGTTATGCTGGGATACTGGAGGCTCTCGGTGATTTCGGCTATCGTCCCCGTCCTGAAGATATTTATTGGGAAACGCCGTTCAGCGATCCGAAAGAGGCCTATAGTTTTGTCCGAGCCGAGCGGGACGCAGAAACGGATAAAAGGCAGTATGAGATCTGTGTCGAAGGCGAAGGCGGCAGCTATAAGCAAGCGGGGTATACCAACTGCAGCTCGATCACCGACGCGAGCTATCTCGTCGAACCGGTCCCAGGGCTTTGGCTGCTCTCGATCGACGCTAACGTCTACCTTCCCAAAGCAGGCGAAGCCTTCGATCCCCAGCGTCTCGATCGCGCCGCAAATTATTCAGGGTCGGCCGACGCCGGTTACAACAAGGTGCGAACTCACAAGACTCACCTGCTCTCGTGGATTAAAAGCGTCGTGGATCGCGCACGCGCCAAGGGAAAGCGCCTCGTTGCTTTTTCCCACTTTCCTATGATCGAATTTTACAAAGGTCAGTCCGATCGGATGAGCCAACTCTTCAAACCCAAAGCGTTTCAGATGGTGCGGCGCCCTCTCGCGGAAACGACTCAGGCACTCGCTGCAACCGGCCTCGAGCTGCACATCGGCGGGCACATGCATATGAACAGTACGGGCATTTTTCCAGAGGGCGGCGGCAAGGATCGTGAAGGGCACTTCCTAGTGAACATTCAAGTACCCTCGCTCGGGGTTTATGGAGCCGCCTATAAAATTCTGAACTTCAAACCAGACGAAAAGATTGCGGTGCAAACGATCAGTCTCGATGAAGTGCCGCGATTCGATGAACTCTTCGAGCACTACGAAACGGAATGACAGTTTCGTCACAACGATCCGCTGCAAAAGCAATGGAAGCATGAGATACTGGATAGCAAGAATTACGCCGCATTCAGCTCCTTTTACTGGGGTGAGCTCGCGCGCCTCCGCTTTCTAGACGACTACTGGCCCAGCCCGCTCAAAGAATCTGTCAGCCGTCTCAATGGCGCTGAGATGCTCGCTCTTGCCCACGGAGGTCGAGCTGAAGAAGTAGCCTTGGCAGCGGGCCTCAAGCTCGCTGATTTTGCAGAGCTCGACGCCTATCAGTTCTATGGAGATTTTCATCGAACCGTATACGCGGGCTCTCTGAGTCTGCGCGGCATGAGCGATCGGCGCCGCAAGGTCTATGACACCTTATTTGCAGCCTTTACAGATGGGGCGGCTCAAAGCGAACTGCAGAAACAATATCACAGTCTTTTTCTCATCTTTTCTCAGCTTCTGGCAGGCAATCCCGACGAGAACTTTGTCATCGACTTTGGAGGCGGTCGCCTCATTCGAAGCGAATGAGCCCGCTTTGGCTTAAAGATCTTTTGCCTGAAGAAATAGCGTGCTCAAGAGTGTAGAGGCTCGCAACACCACCACCTCTAATCTGGCCGGTGGGTGGTCGTGGTTCCACCCTAGAAGTCATATATCTATTTGTTTTTATTGACAAAAATAAGTTAACTAAAAATCTCTTTAAACCTGCTGAAATAATTCATTTTTTCGCAGCATTTTACCGATAAGCCCTTATGAGGCTCTAGATCGGAAGAAGAGGTCAAGCATGCGTAAACGTCTCACTATAGTATCCAGTGGCGCCCTTACCAGCCTGATAGCTGCTGGTTTCATGCTCGTCAACTGTGCCCCAGAACCGCGTCTGCGCATGCCGGCACTCGGAGAAGTTGTGTCCATTTCTCCCATCGCCGTTAATCGAACCCTCGCGCCCGCACCCATCAAAACCTCTGCGATCAAACTCAACGTGATGTGGGGCGGCCGCGCGATGACAGGTGACAAGGGCGATCCGACGCTCAACTTCTACGACGCTACCGGTCAGATCAAATATAGTTTCAAGTGGGCGCAACTTGAGAGGGCCTACCACGACACCTCTTGCACCAGCGAACAGGTTCGCAGCCTAGACGGTTATCTGCGCGGTTCCATCCTCATCTGCGATGGTAGTTTGAATCTGCAGGATATAACCCGGATCGAAGGCGTCGAAGACAAAGGAGAGAAGCGCTATGCAACAAGCTGGGCCGTCTATCAGGTCGACGATGATGTGACGAGTGTTTCAGTTGGTTTATACTAAACCTAAGCCCAGAAAGGGAGTCTTCCATGCAAGCCGCCACATACTTGAAGCACTTTCGACTCTTTTGGACGCTTTCTCTGGCGCTCGGTATCACCATGGCAGCTTGCACCAAAAATAATTTGGTCGGCGGCGCTGCCCGAAAAGCTCAAGACGCGCCGGCTCCAACCGTCGCGCAGCCGACGGAAACCATTCTTTCAAGCGACTCACCAGAATCAGCGCCACCTCATCTCGGCGATATCGAAAATATCTCCGTCTTGGTGATCGATGCTAAATTCAAAGGTGGCTACGATACCCAAGCGCTGACGCCTATCGAAGAAAATCACGTCTGGGTCGCCACCGCGGCCGGTGATGTGCAGCATCTGCGGCTCGACAAGGGCGTGGTGATAAGCAAAAAAAGCTGGACCGGCGCGACACCGGCGAGCGGCACGCGCACCTATGTTTTGGAGGGTGGCGCTGCCGTTCTTTCAAAAAATGGTGGAGAATTCTATTTTCTGCACGATGGTCTGGCGGAAGGTGCTATCGATAAGGACCTCACCAAAGGCAATTACTTCAAACTCACCGGCCCCGTCGCCGATGACCGCAGTTGCGTCGTGAGCTATAAACGCGCCGGCAAACGATACATCGGTATCGCCTACGGAGTGGGTATGTTCGTCGAAGTGGAGCAGGCCGACACGCCTCCCTACGGGCCTAAGTTTGCTACCGCAACGGCTGCGGTTAAACTTGCCGATGTCCGCTGGGGCTACAGTTGCTACATCGATCAAAACCGGCTGCAGTTCTATAGCCAATATTTTCAGGGCTCGACGGCCGGCATCGATCTCAACACGAAGACGGCTCTCGATCTCAACAAAGCGCCTAACGCCGCCTTTGTTTCGACTAATCTACCTGCTCTCACCATCGGCGCTAAAGCGGTTGGCAACGGCAGCTATGCGATGTCGGGCGATCGATTGGGCAATGTGTTCAATGCCACTGGATTTTATACGCTCGCATTCGAACCCAAGGAATCCATGGTCTGGGGTACGCAAGGCACCAACGTGAGCATCTACCCGCATGCCTGTCTCTATAAGACAGCCGATTGCCAAGGTTTCGCGACCTATAATCTCATGGAAAGCATAGGGACCGGGATAGGTCCCTTGAGCGCTCTCGGCGATGGGTCGGTGGTGGGCATGGTTCGTGGGGTTGGGGATGTCTACTTGCTCAAACTGAAAGTGACCGGTGATGCGACTAAAGGCATCGATGCTGTGAAAATCGCGGATAAGGTCGGAAACGGTGGTGACCCCTATATGTACACTGATTTCACCGGCGCCACGCTGTACCTAAACAACAGTCTCGGCGTCTACGACTTTACTAAATTGGGGGCCTGGAATATCAAGGCACCGCTTAAGACCCTCGGCTTTTCCTGGTTGCAGCAGACCGGTGCCGTGGAAGAATGGAAAGATATCAAGACAGAAATTCGCTGCTTTAGTAGCGATGCGGACAAGGGTGAATTTCAAGAAGTGGAAATTACCGCGAAGCCGAAAGACGTCCAGTATCTGACTGTCGCTTCATGCCTCGACAAGATGGTGACCAAAGCCGAACTACGCTTGACCCAGATCGGTGCGTCTTCTTCCCTGATGGGAGTCAGTAAAATTCAGCTGACGGCCAATCAGTAAAAAATGAAACGCTTTCTCGACGGTTGACATTTGAGAGGCGTTGCCTCCATCTTTGCCAAATATTCATTGTAATTTAATCCTCCCAGAGGCGATTCTTTCGCATTCCCGGTCTAGACTGGGGCACCTTAAATGTGAGGAGAATCGAAATGTTCAAGATCACTCAGCGCCCCGCGTCGCGCCAGTTCGTTAGCCTCTCGCTCTTAGCTGGCCTCGCCCTTTCTTTCTGTGCAGGGCCGCTCTTTGCAGGAGCGCGAACTTCAGAAAATGATCAAACCCATCAATTTTGGATGCAGCAGGGACTTTTTAATTATCATCAACTCTTTCTCGGCCAAAGGCCGAAGAAACCACTCAATGTAATCCTCTTCATCGGTGATGGTATGGGGCCTTCGACGGTGACGAGCGCTCGCATCCTTGAAGGACAAAAGAAAGGTCTGGCAGGCGAAGAAAATCTTTTGAGTTTTGAACGCTTTCCTTACTCGGCCTTTTCTAAAACCTATAATGTCAACGCGCAGGTTCCTGATTCTGCCGGGACGATAACCGCGATGGTCACGGGCAGCAAGACGCGGATCGGCGTCTTGAGCGTGGGACCCGAGCAGCCGCGTGGAGCCTGCGCGGGTGCCTCTGACTTTGTTTTGCCTACCATCCTCGAACAAGCTGAAGATAAGGGCTTGGCCACGGGAGTCGTGACGACGACCCGCATCACTCATGCGACACCGGCTGGACTCTATGCTCATGTTCCTGAGCGAGACTGGGAAGCCGATTCAAATTTGACCGCTGCGGCCAAGAGCGAAGGCTGTCGCGATATCGCGGCCCAACTGATCAATTTTTCCCACGGAGATGGAATCGACGTGATTCTTGGCGGCGGGCGTCAGCAGTTCATGCCGAATACCCTGGCCG
>CANJJY010000268.1 GCA_947474445.1 Oligoflexaceae bacterium | reverse complement strand
AAGGCATGGCTTCACGAAGGTGCTGAATTCGGGATTTGACGCAAGTAAACTCACCTCGCTCTCCGACTCCCCGAAACAGTTCCGGAGCCAAGCTATAGAGGTAGCTATCTCTGAGCTTACCCATCCAGATCGAATAATTTCCGAAATAGAGGTTGCCGACTAGGTTGGCATCGAACAGACTCGTTTCAAAAACCTTATCGGTAATCGGAATTGCTGAATGAGGTCCTTCTTTGGCCCGAAATAGGAGATCTCCCTTGTATAAATTGCGGTAGGGCTCAGGAGCTGGCAGAAAACTATCTTGGCTATCGTTTTTGGCAATCATCGAGCTGATGAAATCTTTATAGTAATCGGGAAACTCGGCGGGACGAACGATCCCATGATCAAGAATTTCAACCCAGGTAAAACCCATTTGTCCCGTTGCAATACGCTCCTCGATACCGTTCTCTCCTTTCGAAACCCAGTCGAAAGTCAGAGTAGCCGATGAGTTCTTCGATCCTGAGATCTTCCCGCACCACATCCTCGCTTCAACAACTCTATCTTTGTTGCGGCACTCGCCGAGCACTTCAATGCTAGCCCAGTTAGTGACTAGTCCCCAGCGTCCTGTTTCGGTCAATGCACGGATCCGATCGAGAACGGGAAGCGAAGACATTTCCCTGGCACTGCCCATCCAATTGAAGAAGTGGGAAAAGTAGATGGAGCGACTGATATTTGAAAACGTCTTAAAGTCCGGAATGAATCGATGCACAAAGACCGACTGATCTTGAGGTCCATGCGCTTCGGCATCGATCAACAATCTCGCAGAGATTGCGCGATAGGGCGCTAAAAGGTCGCTTCCGTCTTGAGGTTCTGCCAGGACAGGAGCCGTATCAACGAGGTCTATACGAGGCGCAATCAGGTCCATGGCTTTCGGAAGGTGCAATCTCTTTTCCAAGAACTGAAGGCGATAGTTGATCATTTTTTCAAGCACTCGCCCCTGTTCATCGCAAACAGTGACGGTAGCTAGATAGGTTTTGCCATCTGCCTTATGGACTTCAGTTGAGCAGATTCTCTTTACATGCCTATCAAATCCACAATGGAGTTCAATTCTTTCGATTTCTATAGGCAGGCATTGATTCTGCGGGATGATGATTTGCGCGGACTGAAGCAAAGAGTCGCGAAAGTAAGGATCGCCCAACACGTGTTCGGATAGATCTGCCTGAGTGGCCTCTGCTTCGAAAATCGTCGATCCCTCGGTTTCGTTGTCAGATTCAAGATGCTGAAAGCTCCTGAGCCTCTGAAAGCTCGGCCCTTGGAAAAGAATCGGACCATAAAGCTGAGTTTGTGCATGGAGCGCAATAGGGGCGGCATCCGAGGCGATCTCTGAGATTACAGACTCACTCAAAGATTCCATGACAAATTCCGCTGAGAAATGATCGAGCTTGAATCCGCTCAGAGCGGTTCTAATGCCCGTTCGAATCCTTTTGGGTGCTCCCGACTTTTCAGGTTCAAGGATGAGAGCATAAACTTCAATATCGCAGCCTTGAGCTCCGACAGTGATCGGCCGGGCTAGCTGGATGTTTTCAATGGCCAGCTTCCCACCGAAATCCTTTAGGTCGACCAAGGTCCTTACGACCTGACTCATGGCCTCGAGGCCGTGGACAGTGGGCATCAGATAGGCGCCCTTGTAGTTATGATCAAGGAGATAGGGATGCGCCTGATGATTCAGATGCGTTCTGGCGATACATTCGACACCCTGATGAAAGTGCAGAATCTCATCGATAAAGTTCTTATCGTTGGGCTCCCTATCCGCGCGAGGTGCCTCGGCCCCGAGCGATACGAGGCGCGAGCAGATCACAGTCTGTTGATCGGGACCTTGAGCTTGAAGCAGGTCGAGGAAGCGGTGTATCCCCTCTTCAGGGACGACCGAACTGATACCTTTCTGTTCAAGTGCCTTGTCGGCACCCATCCGGGCACCCATGCCAAGCTCAGACCACACACTGTAAGCAAAAGTCTGCGTTCTGCAATCGGGGTGTTGCGATCGATAGCGCCTTATCAAAAGATCAAGTGCTTCATTCGCGAAGCCATACCAAGCATTGCCAGGCATGCCGACGACACCGATCACTGAAGTCAGCCCCATGACGAGCTTGAGACCGTCGTCTTTTAGCGCATCAAGAAGGTTGCTCATGCCGCGGACTTTAACACCGACTTCCCGTCGTGCTTCAGCAGCCGATACCAGATTCAAGGGTTTGGCCTGATTGACTCCGGCTCCATGCAGGAGAGCAGTGGGCTTGCCAAAGTTTTCACGGATGTCTGCAATCGTTCGCCTGACGTCGGCGGCATCGGCAATGTCACAGGAAAAATACTGTGCACTCAGCCCAGCCTTCTCATAGCTCAAGAGAGTCTTACGGATGGGGTGATTTTCATCGAGTTCATGGTCCTTTGTATAGGGAGATGAACCGAGAAGCGCCATACGTGAACCGAACATTTGAGCCATTGCCAAAGCGCAAGCTGCCGTAATTCCTTTTGCTCCGCCACTGACGATGACAACCTCATCAGAGTCAAAGCTCAGCGGACTTTTGTGGTAGGACTTTACGTCATCAAGCTCAAGTTGCGGTCTATATCTCTCTCGATCAGTCTGATAAGAGGCCACATGCAGCGAACCCGGAAGCTCTTTTTCTGCCGCAACTGCGGCGATTATCCATGCCACATCCTCAAGTTTGTCTTTGGCAATCGACAGGATGCGAATGTTGAGATCAGAACGCTCATGTGAGAGGCTTTGAGCAAAGGCTTTGGCACTCACGTAAGAGCGTCCCTTCAGGCTCGATCCAAACGCACCATCATCAACTTGCAGAAAGACCAGAGTCTGTCCCTTCTTCCAAGGGGTTTGTCCCACCTGGAGAAGGAGCCCCATAGACTCTTCCAGATCCTGCATAGCCTCTCCACCGCTCTGCGGTAGAAGAATAATGCTCACATCAGCTTGTCCCAGAGTATTCTCTGTGAACTGCGCCCCTTTAAGACTCAGCTCTGCACGGATCGATTTATCCCAGGCTGCTTCTCGCGGAACACTGAGGATTTCAACGCGACAATCCTGCCAAGCTTCTTCGCTCGCATAAGGAATAGGAGCAGCTTGCAGGACTTCGCTAAAGTTTCGTACCCAAGGCTCCATGTTTTTGCTGCGCGAACTCTCCGCTATATTCTGACTCTTCTGAGCCTTCTCGAGCTGAGGCTTGCTAATCGGTAGGGCAGCAGGCTTATGGATCACTTGATTGGATGCGGCATCCAAGGGAGTTTGGCTGAGTATAGAACTCTCCGTGGATGCAGGCAATTTTCCGCGAATGGCATCAGCTATCTGTCTAATACTAGCATTTGTGTAGTCAAAACCTTCAAGCTCTCCCGCCACCCCATAATGCATCGTGACGGTGGCGAGTAATTCGCCGGCCTTGATGGAATCCATGTTGAGATCGTTTAGGACGCGCATATCAGCACTGAGGCTTGCGACTTCAAAGCCGGTCATCTCGTGAATTGTACGAAATATGACTTCTTCAACCTGGAGAGGTTTGCTGTCCACGCTCACTACTTTTGCAGGACTTTTTTCCAAAGATACTCTGCGCTGCTCTACAGGCTCAAGAGCTTCCATTTTTGCTGTGAGGCGTGAAGCTTTGGGAGCGAAACTCAGCGGCACGAGTTGAGTGGCGTCCCACCTCAAGCTTTTCTCGGTCGGGCTGACGATAAATTGTCTTTCTTGGGGACGAATAAAGGGGCGATGGAAGCGATTGCTATAGAGTTCTTCCCAGCGAAGATTTGCGCCCCGTGTAAAGCAGGCTCCAAGAATGATCTTGAGGTCCTGGTCACTGTGAGGCTGCGATTCCGTCGGCAGACAAAGAGGAACCTTAGGCTCACCGGGAATTCGCTTCATGAGTCCGCTCAGAATTGCAGATGGACCGACTTCGATGATTAAGTCCACATCCTTGCGTATCGCTTGACCCAGAGAGATGAAATCAACAGGTCGCAGTATCTGCTCACAGAGATAGTCAGCTACATCTCTCTGCTCGGACCAAATTTTGCCATCCATCCCACTTACAAATGGGATGCGTGGATTTTGCATGGGGAAGTCTTTTAGCGCTACTCTGAATTGATCCGCCGCATTTTTCATGAACTCCGAGTGGAAAGCATTCGAAACCGGGAGGAGCCCTGCTCGCATCCCTTGATTCTTTGCTATCTCCAAAATCGACGCTAGCGCCTGCGGATCGCCTGATACAACGGTCTGGTCTGGTGCATTGCAATTGGCAATCGCACTGTATCCGTTTACCTGAGCCATCATTTTGATGGCCGTCTCTGCAGGGCAAGCAAGGTGAATCATAGCCCCCGGTCGTTCAGCACTACAGGCCATAAAGCGTCCGCGCAGCAGCGCAAGTTTCATGAAGGTAGAAAAATCAAAAGCCTTAGCGGCATAAAGCGCGGAAAGTTCTCCCAAGCTATGCCCTCCGACGCGAGTCGCACGCAGCCCGAATCTTTCGAGGGTATCGAGCCAGAGTACATTAGTCAAACTGATGGCCGCTTGTGAAACTTCGGTCTGGGCCAACTGCGCAACCTGCTTTTCTGTGGGCACGTCTGGATGCGAGAAAATCGCGTTTTGGAGACTGAAGTCGGCTACTTCTTGGGCGATCACCTCAGCTTCATGACTGCGAACACTTGCAGCGGCATATCGTTGAATCAACTTGCGTCCCATATCGACTTTTTGAGAGCCTTGCCCAGGAAAGAGCAGGGCAAGGCGAGGAGCTTTGCTGCTATGACCGAAGCTCAAGTTGAAATTGGCTTCGACCTGATCGACTGTCGTCCCTGGCACTAAGGTCTTTTCCAGTAGCATCTTTAGCTTCTGCAGGCCTTGAAAGGCATCTTCCGGCTTCTGCGCAACGAGGCTGGCTCTAAAGGGTTCATGATTCTGAACATAGCGGGAGAGGTCAGCCGCGAGATCCCCAAGCTCGGCGCGACTGACAAGTCGGACGTAGCCGAGAGCTAGATCAATCTTCTTTTGAAGTTGAACTTGAGAAGGGGCCGAAAAGACCAGTATTTCGGCTCGATCGTAGCTGCTGAAGAGAACCTCGTTTTCGCGACTAGCCTGGATATTTTCTGCAGGTGCTCCATAGCTTTCAAGCGTCACGTGGGTATTGATGCCACCGAATCCCATGGCCGAAACACCGGCGCGCACGCAGGCATCAGCGGTCCAGGTTTGACCCTGAACGATAGGAAAAAATGCCTTTGCTGCATCAGCAAACAGAGCGTGAGGATCATCAACACCAGCCATGGGCGGAAGGACACGCTGATTGACCGCTATCGCAGCCTTGATAAAGGCACCGACTCCGGCCGCTGCTTTGGTATGCCCCACAATGGACTTGAGCGAGGTCAGTCCAATTTTCTCAAGAGGAGCTTGGCCATCGAGCGCTTCGACCAAGGCTGAAATTTCAACCTTATCACCCAAGGCCGTTCCCGTTCCATGGCCCTCGATGAATTTGCACGTCGCGAGAGGGTATCCCGCCATCTTATAGGCCTTACGTATAGCCGAAGTCTGACCTGAGATAGACGGAGCCGTCATCCCCCCTTTGCCATCAGACGAAATTCCCCATCCCTTGAGGACGGCATAGATGCGATCTCCGTCCCTTACGGCATCTGACAGACGCTTCATCACGACAAAGCCGCAGCCTTCTCCCGGAACAAAGCCGTTTCCTTTCTTGTCATAGACGCGCATTTCATTGGGGGTAATAGCACCGGTCTTAGCAAAACCTATCAATTCAAAGGTATCGAGACTGACATCGATTCCACCGGCAAAGGCTACATCGATATCGCCATTCGCCAGATTGCGAGCAGCCGTGATAATCGCCAAGAGCGAAGAAGAGCACGCACCGTCTACGGTGTATCCGCCTCCATGCAAGTCAAGAAAATTGCAGATTCGCCCAGCTATCGTATTAGATAGCGCTCCGGCCAAGGTATCTTCCGTCACTTCTGGAAAGACCGATTTGTAAGCGGTTTCAACAGCCGCAATATAGCTATCCAGATCTTCTCCCTGCAGTCCTTTCTGAACAGCCGTCTCATGCAGGACACGTTCTACGTAAGGCCAGCGCGTTCGCATGGCGTTGGTACGGGTCCATTCTCCGGTCAAAGTATTGCCGAGAATCACTCCTGTCTCAAGGTCTTGCAGCTTAGTCAAATCCAATCCGGAATCTTCCAATGCCTTCATGGCGACTTCGAGCGCAAGCCAATGAACCAAGTCTGTACTTTCAACGACTTTCTTGGGAATGCGACGCCCCTTCCAGTCGAATTCAAACCCATCGAGCACTGCGGCTTCAGTTCCATAAGTCTTGTCGGGTGCCGATGCATCAGGATCATGATACTGATCTAGAGGCAATCGTACGTCTGGCATTCTTCGAAACTGTT
>CANJJY010000267.1 GCA_947474445.1 Oligoflexaceae bacterium | reverse complement strand
TCATCCATCAGTCTCGATTGAAGAGAGTTATCTTCGGAGCTCTCGATCCCAAAGGAGGCGCCTTAGGATCTCTTTATAGCGTGCATCAAGATCAAAGACTTAACCATCGTTATATAGCCGAAGGGGGTTGCCTCGCTCCTTCTGCAGCCCAACTTCTCAGCCAATTCTTTGTTCAACGCCGAACGCAGCGCCTAGAACAAAAAAGATTATTGGCACATGCATCAAAAGGATCACTATGATCGATAGTCTTTCGCTGGCGAAATCAGGGAATTTGCCCTAATGTTCTGCCTCGGCAACTGGACCGAACTCGAAGTGATCGGCGATCACTTACATCGGACTCTCAAAGAGGATAAAGAGAGTCCGTGGAGCACAATTCTTCTAAGGAGATCGTGATGTCGTTCGATTTTTATAAGCTTGTCCACTTCTTGGGCTTAATAATGGTCTTTTCTGGCCTGGGTGCTCAGTTTGTCCTCGCCATAAATGGCACTGGCTCCAAAGATGGGCCCGGTCGCCGGTGGGTCGCCATGCTCCACGGGATCGGCTTGGTCCTGCTCCTGGTGGCAGGTTTTGGGATGCTGGCAAAGGGCCAACTCCCTATTCAAGGCTGGGTTATTTCTAAGCTCGCAATTTGGATTCTGTTGGGTGGAATTGGAGCTATTGCGGCAAGGCGCAAATCTATGGCCGGCGTGATGTGGATTGTGGCTCTTCTGCTTGGGTTGTCAGCTGCTTATCTTGCGCGTTTCAAACCCTTTTGAAGAGCGCACGAGCCTTCGTCTACCCACACCAGAACGAGGGCTTCTTTTCCGCTGGAACAACTCCGCCCAACCACCCCCCGACTTTAGGTTCACAACTACAAGGCGGATTCTGTCACAAGTGCCTTTTGGATTTCAACCGGCTCTACAGGTCTATCCTGAGTGCCTGTTCTTACTTCGCCTATTTTCTTAACAACTTCCAAGCTTTCCTTATCGGCTACGCGACCGAATACAGTATATTGACGATCCAGGTAGGGAATCCGTTCGAGACAAATGAAAAATTGAGATCCAGCAGAGTTTGGATCGCTGGTTCGAGCCATGGACAGAACGCCTGGTTCGTGCAAGCGGTCATTAAACTCTGCAGGGATTGTATAACCTGGGCCACCTGAACCACTTCCGTTCGGGCATCCCCCCTGGATTACGAATCCTTTGACAATACGATGGAAGGTTAAACCGTCGTAAAATCCTGATCGAACAAGGGCTATCATATTTCTTGCGTGCCCAGGCGCAACCTCAGGAAAGAATTCCACATTGATGGGTCCCAGCGAGGTGGTTAGTCGAACCTCATATTTAGTCTTATTAAAATCGATGGTTTTCTCGATATCTTTGACATGCTGCTTAACATCTGCCATAAGCCATTCCTTTATGAGATTGGATGCCCCTCAGGCGAAGGTTTCACACATACCTGAAACTCACGCGAGAGTAAATCGCCCGAGCGCAAACCGAGCCACTCCTAACTTGAGTTTCAAGTGGTTCACGAAAGGACTAACTCCGTGAAATCGACATACATCGCCATCTCCTCCCAGGACACCGTCGACATTGTAGCAAATGAATTACGTCAACTTGGCGCCGACAATATTGAAACAGCTTACGCTTCTGTTTATTTCGAAGCCGACCTTGAAACGGCCTATCGACTTCACCTTCGCTTACAGACTCCTAGTCGTCTCCTCTTGCTCGTGAGACGGGGTTCGGGCTCGACCCTCCCGATAGTCACCAACCAGGCCCGGAAAGTGAAGTGGGACGAGTATTTCCGTCCTGACAGCACCTATCTGGTTGAGGCACTAGTCGGTGATCGTGGACCAGAATTTCCCACAGCCAATCAACTGAGCAAAGCCGTACGGCAAGGAATCGAAGACCACTTTCGCAAAATAGAACAACCCTTGCCCCGAGTTGACCTCAAGGAACCGAAAATCAGGGTCGTAGCCTATCTTCACGGCGGTCAGCTCACTTTGTCCATCGATTCGTCGGGCAAATCCTTGCATAAACGCGGTTACAGAGAGGATTCTCATCCTGCTCCGATAAAGGAGAATCTGGCCGGGGCTCTACTTCAGATGATGGGCTACGATGGAACTCAAAACTTTTATGACCCAATGTGTGGTTCCGGCACGATAGCTATTGAGGCCGCAATTCGCTCCTTGGGAAAAGCTCCGCTTATTCATCGTAGAAAGGGAGATTTCGGGTTCGAACACTTCAAAGGTTTTGACAGTCAACTTTGGAGGAAAGTTCAGGATAGCTGTCGTCAAGATCGCCTGAGCGAAACTCCGGCCAAAATTTTTGCTGCAGATATTGATCGACGTTACGTCGAAATTTCAAGAGAAAACGCTCTCCGCGCACGAGTAGAAAAGTTTATTAACTTTAGAGCCGGCTCGTTTTTTGACTTGGAAGCTCCGGCTTCTAGCGGCATTTTGATTTGCAATTTACCTTACGGAGAAAGAATCGGCCAAAAGACCGACGAACAGATGGTCGAGTTCTATAAAAGCATCGGTGATACTTTGAAAAAGAGTTACGCAGGCTGGACTGCAGCCTTGCTCGTCTCGGAAACAACACCGCACAAGTTCATTGGACTCCGACCTAAACGGCGAATTCCCGTCGATAATGGTGGAATACCCTGCCGCTTGTTGGTCTTTGAACTCTATGCCGGAAAGAAGCATCAGAGCCTTGACACGAACGATGAAGCTCCGCGCGCGGCACCTCAATCAAATTTCGAGGAGAGCACTTCTTCAATCTGACTTGCGTTGAAATTGCAGAGGGCGAAAGCCCTTCTGAAATAGGCGAAGAGTCTACTTCTGCAGTCTCTGCCGCAGACTTTCATAGAGAATAACAGCCCCTGCCACGGATACATTCAAAGAATCGGCCAAACCTAACATCGGGATCTTCACCTGAGCATGTTCACAGAAGTCCCAGAAGCTAGATAAGCCCCGAGCTTCCGACCCCAATACTAAAGCTATCGCCCCCCTTAGATCTTCCTCATGATGAAATTTCTTTGCAAAAGGCGAAGCCGTTATTAAACGTATTCTTTCACTTTGGCAAAAAGCAGCAAACATTTCAGAGTTCGAAGTGATCAAAGGCCTCGTAAACAATGCGCCCACACTTGCGCGAATGGCATTAGGGTTGTACAGGTCAGCCTGCGGATCGAGTATGACGATCCCATCGACACCTACGCCGTCCGCTGTCCTGGCGAGCGCCCCGAAATTGCCGGGTTTTTCGACATTTTCTAGAACCAGCAGCCATGGCTGTGGTGGCAAAGCAGAAAAATCCCATGTGCGCGCTTCCATAACCGCCAGCAGACCGTCACTTCCCTCACGCACGGCTAGTTTAGCAAATATTGGGCGAGTAAGTTCTGTCTGAGATTGGATGGGTATCAACTCCATCAACTTGCGAGATTCAGGATTCAAAATCTCGGGACAGAGGTAAAGGCTCTTGCACACAAAGCCGCTGGCCAGAGCGCGTCCGAGTTCGCGTGCACCCTCGATCAAGAATAATCCCGTGTCTTTTCGTTCGCGACTCCCGCGCAGTTTGATGAGTTCTTTTATTTTTGGATTTTGAAGACTGGTGATTTTCAGCATCAAACTCTCGGCAAGATAATTCTATTATTCTTGGATAAACCAGGTTGATGCTCCGCTTGGCAACCAGCGACATCCACCTTCTTCGGCAACCAACATTTCTTCGGCCAAATATCGACCACTCGCATGGCCTACCACCGTATTTAAGAGATTTCTCATCGCAATGGGCGTGTAACCATTGGAATGAGAACTCAGCAATACAAAGGAAAAATTTGGCGCCAGCAAATCTTTGAGGACATCCAAAAGTGGCACAAGATCCGTCTCGATCTTCCATACTTCGTTTTTGGTGCCGCGCCCAAAACTAGGCGGATCTAGGATAATTCCATGATATTGCTTGCTTCTCTTCAATTCGCGAGCTGCAAATTTCTGCACGTCTTCGATTATCCAACGAATTTCATGCTGTTCGAGGCCATTGACTTTCGCATTGTCACGCCCCCATTGGACACTGGTCTTTGAAGCATCGATATGCGCAACACGAGCTCCACCTTGAGCAGCTGCTAAAGTCGATCCTCCGGTATAGGCAAAGAGATTGAGCACGTTGAATTCTCTCTGGCCTTGGCTACCTACATGGCACAATCGACGAATTCTTTGCCAATTCATTAACTGCTCTGGAAACAGACCCAAATGTCCGAAGTCGGTTAGCTCAATGTTAAACCGAAGACCACCGTATTCGATGCTCCAGCTCTTATTCATCTTTTTATTACGGATTTCCCAGCGTCCATCGCCGCCTGAGAATCTTTGAAAATGCGCGTCGGCATTTGCCCAAATCTCTGACGCGAGGCTAGGCTGCCAAACAGCTTGTGGAGAGGGCCTTACCAGTCGATAAGGTCCTACTTGTTCAAGTTTTTGAAAATTGCCGGAGTCGATCAAGCTATAGCTGGACATGTAGGAAAATCCAAGCAAAGAGCCCCTCGATACCTGTTCAAGGGGGTCGGGACGATATTAGAATTTCGGAGAGTGAAATTCGAGATTGAGCGCTTCAGCTACGGCAGGATGCACGACTTTCCCTTGATAAGTATTCAAACCAAGTTGCAAAGCACTCGACTCTTTTATGGCACGTTCAAGCCCTTTGTTAGCCAATTCAAGTGCATATCGCAGGGTCACGTTGGTCAAAGCGTAAGTGCTCGTCTTCGGAACATCGCCAGGAATATTGGTCACGCCGTAATGCAAGACTTGCTCGTCTAAGAAAACGGGATCATCATGCGTGGTAGGCCTTATCGTTTCGATGCAACCACCTTGATCAATTGCAACATCGACGATGACTGATCCTGGTTCCATGCTTCTCACCATCTCACGCGTCACAAGACGCGGAGCTTTGGCTCCTGCGATCAATACTGCACCAACCACCAGATCAGACTCTGTTACAGCTTGAGAAATATTTTCAGGATTCGACATCATAGTATCGACGTCTGTCCCGAAGATATCATCTAAATAAGCTAGGCGCGCGGCGCTCACATCTAAAATTGTAACGCGCGCACCAAGGCCGATTGCCATTTTCGCGGCATTTATACCGACGACTCCACCACCGATGACGGCTACGCGGCCGCGGCGAACTCCGGGTACGCCTCCTAAAAGGAGACCCTTGCCGCCTTTATGTTTCTGCAAACACTGAGCACCAACTTGCACAGCCATGCGGCCCGCAACTTCGCTCATCGGAGTGAGCAAAGGCAGTGATCCATTCGATAACTGGATTGTCTCGTAAGCAATTCCGCTGACGCCACGCTTGACTAACTCGTGGCCAAGCTCATGTGCTGCCGCCAAATGCAAGTAGGTGTAGAGGATTAATCCAGGTCGCATGTAGTTAAATTCTGAAGCGATTGGCTCTTTGACCTTGATGATCATGTCAGCCTTACCCCAGACTTCAGCAGCCTGAGCCAAGACGGTGGCGCCAGCGGCTAGGTATTTCTCGTCAGGAATACCCGCTCCGACACCAGCTCCTTTTTCAACAAAAACAGTGTGGCCTGAATCGACCAACATTTTTACGCCGCCGGGAACGATAGCGACTCTATTTTCGCGGTTCTTGATTTCCTTGGGTATGCCGATGATCATATGCCCGACCTTTGCCTCGTGATTTAAGAGAGATAAGCTCTTATCCCCACTGTCCAAACATCGCACGTTCTTACGATACGGTGGGAGGGAGGTCAATCGTCATTCCGTCAAAGCCTAGCTCAACTTGAGGTGGCATAAGCAAGGAGTGCTTTAGATAATCGACATCGTGGGATAAATGCGAAATAATGCCGCGCTTTACTGCCAAGCGTTTAAAAAGTTCGATGGTTTCAGGAATTACTGAATGGCTGGCATGATGCCCAAAGTGAATCCCACTGGCGATCATCGAGTGGATTAATCCACGCCATTTTGATACATAAAGAGATGGAAAGATTTTAAAATCGGTCGCGTACACAAAGTTTTCAAATCGAAATCCGCAGCTCGTGACATGCCCATGTGGCATCCTCACGGGTTCAATTGAAAAAGGCCCGACTTGAAAAGGGCCTTCAGGGATGGGGTGGAGAGTTACCTGCGGAACAGCGCCATGATAGCCCGTTGGCTCAAAAGCATACGAAAATCTGGATTTCAGTTCAGGTATCAACTCGGGAAGTAGGTAAACATCGAGCGGCTTTTGATCGCGAAAAAAAAATGCTCGCAAATCGTCAAATCCATGTACGTGATCGGCATGAAGGTGGGTATAGAACACCGCCCTTAGACGTCTAATGTCAGCTGATAATAACTGTAGACGCAGCTCTGGCGAAGTGTCGATGAGAATTGTTTCATCACCGTCTTGAACAGCCACGGACGCGCGAGTCCTCTTATTGCGGAGATG
>CANJJY010000266.1 GCA_947474445.1 Oligoflexaceae bacterium | reverse complement strand
GTTCAACTCCGCGCGCCGATGCGCTCCTTGAGGTGGCTGCCGCGGCCCCTGCAGCCACAGATCGGGGGTCAACTCCTGGCCCAAGCGCGGATTTCTTGAGCAGTCGAAGCGACGCAATCTCAACTCTGCCGTTCTCATGCTCGACGATTTTTTCGCCCAAACTATGGCTGCTTGACAGCCTGGTTGGGCCCTGCGTCCTGTGCTAGATTCGTCCTTTGCTTCGTTCCCCTCGAACCGAGCCTGATCAAGGAAATTTTGTCTTATGAAAGTTGCAGATATTCGCGCCCGCTTTCTAAAGTTTTTTGAGAGTCACGGCCACACAGTCGTCGAAAGCTCGTCTCTCGTTCCGCATAACGATCCGACCTTGCTGTTCACCAACGCAGGCATGGTGCAATTCAAAGACGTTTTTCTGGGCAAAGACAAACGTCCCTATAACCGAGCCGTATCCGTGCAGAAGTGCGTACGAGCCGGTGGCAAACATAACGATTTGGAAAATGTGGGCTTCACAGCTCGGCATCATACCTTCTTTGAGATGCTAGGTAACTTCTCCTTTGGCGATTACTTCAAAGAAGATGCGATTCGCTTAGCATGGGCCTTCATCACGGAAGAGCTCAAGTTGCCCAAAGACCGTCTTTACGTCACCTGCTTCCGCGATGACGATGAAGCGGCTGCTCTGTGGCGCGAAAAGGTCGGTGTTGCTCCTGAACGCATTTTCCGCTTCGATGAAAAAGACAATTTTTGGTCGATGGGCGATACCGGCCCTTGCGGACCGTGCACCGAGATCTTTGTCGATCGTGGCAGCAAATATTCCTGCGGCAAGCCGACCTGCACGGTCGGCTGCGATTGCGACCGCTTCATGGAGATTTGGAATCTGGTCTTCATGCAATACGATCGCAATGCCGAAGGCAAGCTCACTCCCTTACCCAAACCTTCAGTCGATACGGGTATGGGCCTTGAGCGCGTGGCCTCGGTTCTGCAAAACGCCGAGACCAACTATGAGATCGATACCTTTCTCAGTATCCTCGAGCGCATCGCCCAGCTGGTGGGCGCCGTGTACCGGCCTGAGGCTCAAGATAACTTTCCGTATCGCGTGATCGCCGACCATGCGCGTGCCACGACCTTTCTCATTGCCGACGGCATCCTGCCCGCTAATGAGGGCCGGGGATACGTACTCCGCCGCATCATCCGCCGGGCGATCAGGTTCGGCAAGAAGATAGGGCTTGATAAGCCCTTTCTGTTCAAAGTCTGCGGCTTTGTCATCGATCAGATGGGCGACGCTTATCCGGATATTCGCGGCAAGCGGGCCTTCATCGAACGCGCTGTTCAGGCAGAAGAAGAACAGTTCTTTCGCACGCTCGAGCGCGGTTTGAGTCTACTCGACGAGGAGATAGCTCAGCTGGGCAAAGGCAAGGTGCTGTCTGGTGAAGTCGCCTTCAAGCTCTACGATACCTTTGGTTTTCCCATCGATTTGACCCGTATTATCGGAGCCGAAAAAGGGGTGACCATCGACGAGCCAGCCTTTGAAACGGCCATGCAAAGGCAGAAGACTCAATCGCGGCAGAACTGGAAGGGATCAGGCGATGCCAACGTCGAGAATTTCTTTCAGGAGATCAATCTCGAGCTGAACGAGAAGGGTCTGTCGGTGCAATTCACCGGATATAACGAAATGCACGGCACCGGTCGGTGTTTGGCTATCATTCAGGATACCGCCGGTGAAAAAGTCCGCTGTGAATCAGCGATGGCCAATCCGGGTAGCAAGCTCCTGGCCGTCTTCGATCGCACTCCATTTTACGGCGAAAGCGGCGGACAGGTCGGCGACAGAGGGCGAGTTCACGGCGGTGATTTCGAAGGTGAAGTCATCGACGTGCAGCGGCCGATGGACGGTTTGATCGTCGTCCATATCAAAGCCCTGAAAGGGATTCTGCAGGTCGGCGAAACTTACGCGCAAGAGACCAATACCTACGTGCGGCAGCTGACAGCCCGCAACCATACGGCGACTCACATGCTGCATTGGGCCCTGCGCGAGGTTCTCGGTGATCACGTGAAACAAGCGGGCTCGCTCGTCACGCCTGATCTGTTGCGGTTTGACTTTGCCCACTTTAACGCCCTGACTGAAGCCGAAATCGAGAAGGTCGAGTCGCTCATCAACGAACGCATCTTCACCAATCAAAAGATCTCCAAGTCGGAGATGGCCAAAGAAGAAGCCGTGGCCGCCGGTGCCATAGCTTTTTTCGGCGAGAAGTACGGTGACCGCGTGCGAGTCGTCAAGGTCGGTAATTTTTCGACCGAGCTCTGCGGTGGGACGCACGTCGATGAGACTTCGGAAATCAATCTTTTCAAAGTCGTATCGGAAGCATCGATCGCGGCAGGTGTCAGACGTATCGTCGCTTACACCTCGCAGGCCGCCTTTGATCATCTCAAGAGTCGTGATCTCGAGACCAAGGTGGTGAGAGCCAAGCTGAAGGCCGCAAGTCTCGAAGACGTTGAGGCCAAAATCGAGAAGCTGCTCCAAGGTGAACGCGAATTGAAGCGCCAGCTTGAGAAGTTTCGTAGCCAGCACCTGGCGCAGCAGATCGATGCCATCATCGCCGCCGCGCCTCTCGTCAAGGATACGCGTGTCGTCACCTTTCAGTGTCCCGAGGACGATCAAGGGGTCAAGACTCTGCGAGAACTCTGCGATCAATTGCTCGGCAAGGTCAGCAATACAGTCCTCGTCTTGGGCATGAGCCAAGAAGCCAGCAAGAAGGCATACGTCCTGGTGGCGAAGGGCAAGCAGGCTCCGACCCAATTTCAGTCTCACCAGGTGCTGCAGACCCTCGCACCCTTGATCAATGGCAAGGGTGGTGGCAAAGCCGATCTCGCTCAAGCGGGAGGCGATCGTTTGGAAGGCGTGAGTCAGGCCCTGGATAAAGCGCGCGAACTGCTGCCTACCTTATTGAGCACCGTATAAGCACACTCGCTTCGATGATCGTTTGGCTCCGCTCCGCATGGCCTAGGGCGGGCACTCCGGTGCTCGCCAGCCTCGCGTCCTCATAGTCTGCAGGTTAAAAGGAGAAGGCATCACGTGACCAAACTGATTTCTTGGAACGTCAACGGCATACGGGCGGTCCTTAAAAAGAACTTCTGGGAGTTTTTTGAAAAGGAAGTTCCCGATATTCTTTGCCTGCAGGAGACTAAGGCGACCTTCGATCAAGTTGACATCAATTTGCCCGGATATCAGGCCTACTGGAACAGTGCAGAGAAAAAGGGCTATTCAGGAACGGCGATCTTCACGCGCGTTCCGCCTCTTTGCTGCACCTACGGCATCGGCCTGGCTGATCACGATCGCGAAGGTCGGGTCATCACTCTTGAATTCGAGAAGGTTTTTCTCGTCAACGTCTACACGCCTAACTCGCAAGATGATCTCCGGCGCCTCCCCTATCGAACCGGCGAGTGGGATGTTGCTTTCCTCGCTTACCTGCAATCCTTAGAAAAGAAAAAACCCGTGATTTTCTGTGGCGACCTGAACGTCGCTCACAAGGAAATTGATCTGGCCAATCCCAAGTCGAATACCAAGAGCGCCGGATTTACGCCGGAAGAACGCAAAAGTTTTGATCGCATCATCGAAGCTGGTTTTGTTGATACCTTTCGGCATTTCAATCAGGGGCCTGATCACTATACGTGGTGGAGTTACCGCAGTGCGGCGAGGGAGAGGAATAAGGGCTGGAGAATCGATTACTTTTGCATTTCTAAAAGTTTGATTCCCCAATTGAAAGCTGCGCGGATTCTGCCGGAAGTTCTCGGGTCCGACCACTGCCCTGTGGTCGCCGAGTTGGGCGGCATATTCTGATACCTCAGATAGCGGGCGGATCGAGAGGATTAATGCCGCCTTGTTGTACGACGGGCGCCGACGTGTCTCCGTAATCAACCGCTGATTGAGTCACCTGACTGGCTTTCGATTGTTTAATCATTTGCGCCGACTCGGTGAGACTCACGCGAATCTCAAGAGCGCTCGCTACTCTATTGATCTCGTCTATTGTTCTGCCTGTCAGATTATAATAGGCGTGCCAGATGTTGGTCCGCTCGAGTTCGACGATTTTGACATTCGGACTGGCGTTCGAACCCCACGAAATGCTGATGTTAGCTGCCACGAGATCGACTTTTTTGGTTGTGCCCTCTTCATTGAGGCGACAGCCGTATTGAGCGGACAGATCGTCGGCTCGCGCCTGTTTACGAATCGCACAGACAAGATAGGAACCGGTTATTTTTACCGGAACGTCAACGTGTTCATCGTCATTTGAATTCGAATCCGAATCGGATCGACTGATTTTAGTATCCGCCGTTCCTTCATTGATCTTACTCACCTGCGGACTGCAGGCGGCAAGCATCAGCCAGACGATGGCGCTGAAGCGCAGGAAGAGCGAAGGCGACTGAATCTTCAAGTTTTTCATCACAACTACCCCAATCCGTGTTCGAAAAATCACTTCAAGCAAAAAAAGTGAACAACTTCGCTGGCTGCCTTGATAGGACAATCATTCGAATTCTTAACCGTAGCCTGAAACAAAGGACTACCCGTAAGCTCAAGCACGCGGAGCCTCTCGTGTTGACTCAAGGGCTCGATGCTTTGAACCTGGGTTTCTTCCAGTTGAAGGGATGTCAAGCGGATCGCATCCCGCAGCGGACTCAAATCAGATATGCGGCTGTTGCCCGCCACGAGGTTTTCAAGACTCCCGATTTTCTTCAGAGAAGCGAGAGAACTGAGGGCCGCGTTACCGCTCACATCTAACTTACGCAGCGATCCTAAAGCGTCGAGGCAACCGAGATCGCCTAAATTGTTGCTGCTGAGATTCAGACTGCGCAAGGCGCTTAAGCCAGAAATCGGGGCGCAGCTACTCAGTTCGGATTCGGAAGCATCGAGCTCGGTCAGGTGACTGAGATTTTCGATGCCCTTCAAGGAGAGTCCCGCGACGCGATTCACTGCCAGGTGCTCAAGCGCGGCAAGCGCCGCGAGAGGTTCGAGGCTGAAAGGCACGTCACTCATCGAAAGCTTGAGAGTTTTCAACTGAGTCAAGCTCTTCAGATCTGAGATGTCACTGAGGGAATTGCCGGAAGCATCGAGTTCAGTTAGTTGCGTGAGACCAGCGATAGGGTTCAAGCTCTTTAGACCTAGGTCGGCCACGCGGAGGACTTTCAATTGAGGGAGCTTGCTTAAGACGGCAAGGTTGAGGTTAGGGTTGCCGCTCACGTCAAGCTCTTCGAGCGCCGCGAGAGAGTTCAGCGAATTGATCTGGGGCAATGAATTGAGAGGCATGATGAGCTTTTTCAGCTGCGGCATTTGAGCAAAAAATCCAGGGTCATTAGCGAGATTGCCAAGCAGGCGGAGCTCGGTGATGCTCTTGAGCTGAGAGATGAGTTCGGGATTGCTGAGCGTGTCAGTGGACAGCGTCAGCGATTTCAAACGCGTGAGATTTGAGATCAGGCTGGCATTCGAAATCTGAGAGTCGGAAATCTCGAGAGTCTCAAGCTGGGTCAAGTTTGAGAGAAAGCCATAGTCGATAGGAAGATCCACAAAATTTGGATCAGCCAAGAGAACATGCGAGAATTCCAAGGTCCGAAGACCGGTTTTTTGGCCAATCAAATCGAGGCCGACAAAGGTCGATCCCGAGACGTGCAATTCCTCTAAATTTGTCATTTCTGGAAGAAATTTAAAGTCATTGACTTGCGTCCCGAGGATGTCCAGCCGCTTAAGATTCTTAAGTTGGATGAATGCCGTTCCATCAGCGACCAGGCTGTTATCCCTGAGGTTTAGGGAGATCAATTTCTTGAGGTTGCCCAAGGGATTGGTATCTTGCACCCTGTTGTCCTGAAGAGTGAGAGTCTCTATCGCTGTCAAGCCACCGATGGGACCAAGGTCACTGATGAGGTTGTGGCTGAAATCGAGAGACTTCAGATGGATAAGACCTTGTATCGGGTAAACCGTGTTCAGCTCGTTGCTCGCGATGTTGAGAGCTGTCAAGCCCACTAGGGATTGAAGCGGCGTGAGATCGCGGATGACATTTGACGAGAGATCGAGGTCAAGGAGCCCGTTGAGATCGGCCAGAGGGCTCAGATCAGAAATCGTATTATGGCTTAAATTGAGCTTTTGCGCCTTGCGGGCAAAGCGCAAGAGATTCAGATCGCGAAGGCCGACATCACTCAAATCAAGCGAAGCTGCATCAGCAAGGGCAAGGAAGAGACTGTCACAGTCTTGAGCCTTGAGCTTGGTTTTGAGGAGCTGCGCAGAGAGTCGACCTTCGGCCGTTTGGGCCTTTTCACATTGGTCGTTGAAGGCCGATGGTGAACTGCCCGGCGAGGAGACTTCATCAGCGCGAGACGTACTGTTCGCAGCGCCACCCTTCGAAGAATCCCTCGAATTGGAGCGCGTACACCCGAACACCAAAAAGGTGCTCAGTG
>CANJJY010000265.1 GCA_947474445.1 Oligoflexaceae bacterium | reverse complement strand
TCTTTCCATTGCGCGAGCAGCGCGACGATCTCCAGCTGCGTGATGCGGTCGAGAGAACTCAACACTTCGTCAGCGATGATCACCTGGGGCTCTAATGCCAGAGCGCGGGCGATCGCGACTCTTTGCTTTTGACCGCCGGACAGTTGGTGGGGAAAGTGATCGCCGAGCTGCAGAGGGAGTTCGAGCAGCGTGCATAAAGCTTCTGCTCTTTCCGTGGCCTGCTCGCGCGAAAGGCCGCAAACAAAGCGCAGGGGTTCTTGAATCTGCCAAGCCACGGGTCGGCGCGGATGCAAAGAAGAAGATGGGTCCTGAAAAATCATTTGAACGGCGCGCGCTCGTTCGCGCTTGCCCATGGAGACAAGATCTTGACCATCAATGACGACGGCACCTTCATCAGGGGCAAAAGCTCCCGCCAGGATGCGGGCAAGAGTTGATTTGCCGCAACCGGATGCGCCGACCAATCCCAGAGTTTCTCCGGCCTGCATAGTCAGAGACACATCGATCAAAGCGCGGCGGCTGCGTTTCCTCCATCCCGCGCCGCGGGGCAAAGGCCAAGTCTTCGACAGGTGCATCGCATTCAATCTCATCCTATCTCCTCGGCCCGATGACAAGCGATCCAATGCTCGCTCTGGAGCTGTCGAAGAATCGGCTCCTCCGTGCGGCAGACGGCATCTGCATATCGACACTGATATTGAAAGGAGCAGCCGCGGACTTGCCCTGCCTCCGTTTCGATCTTTGCTTTAAGCGTGCGACGCGGAGGACGGCCATGCAGGGGCAGGGCTGCGATCAAAGCCTGCGTATAGGGATGCAGCGGCTGTTCGATCAGCTGAATCGTCGGGGCCTTTTCAACGATGCGTCCTTCATAGAGCACCAGACACTGGCGACAGAGATCAGCGATGACGGCGAGATCGTGGCTGACAAACAAGAGACTAAGTCCGCGCTCGCTTTGCAGTTTTTGCAGGAGCTTAAGCACCTGCGCCTGCAGGGCGACATCGAGAGAACTACTCGGTTCGTCGGCAAGGACAAGCTCTGGATCGAGGAGGATGGCCATCGCAATGGCGACCCGTTGTCTCATCCCTCCAGAAATTTGATGGGGATATTGCTGCAGCAGCGCCTCATGATCCTGCAGACCAACCGCCTGGAGAGTCTCACGGAGGCGCAAGCTGATCTCTTGAGGACTCATTCCCTGCTCGTGGAAGGTGAATACTTCGCGCAACTGTGAGCCCAAACTGCGGACCGGATTCAAGCTCGCTAAAGGATCTTGAAACACGGCGGCCATGCTGCGCCCGCGCAAAGCCTGCATTTCCAGCTCAGAAAGAAGCGCCAGGTCGCGTCCAGCGAAGAGGATGTCACCTTTCTGCCGACAGAGGCCGGGATGCGGCAAGAGACGCATCAAAGCCATCAGAGTCAGACTCTTGCCACTCCCGGAGGCGCCGAGCATGCCGAGACTCTGACCTTTCTCGAGAGAAAAGCTGAGGTCTTTAACGAGAGGAGGAGCATGGAGCGGACCGATCGAGAGACCGCGTACGTCCAAGAGATTTTCAGCCGCCATCAGACGCGCCCTTCATGAGATCTCCTTCTTGCGAATAGCCGTAAAGCCTTAACTCCAGCATAGGGCGAGAGCTGTGGAAAATAAACTCTCATCTCTTGGCCCGGCTTGTTTTGGAGCTGAATTCTCGGGCGAAGGAGCGATTCAACTCTTGTAAAAGTGTAAGGATCTATGGATAAGCTTGCAGGTGGTGACCTAAGAAGATAGCTTTCGCATACAGAAAGATATGGTCACAAAAAGAAGATTGCCCTGAGCCGTTCCCAAAGGGTGAGCCCTCAAAAGACGCTAAGCCGTCTCATGTCTCCTAGGCTCGGCACGATTGCAACCTCCAGATTTAAGGCTCCCTATGCGTGCGTCAACTCATGTCCGGCCGCGCGAAGTTCTTCAAGATTACGACGTTACAGCGGCGGTTCTTTATTTGGTCAGTTGGTCTCTCTTGGATCTCGTCCTCTACTACCAACATCCCCTCGGCTACTTTGCACCTTGGTACGCATCGCACGCCCTCAGTTTGGCTTTTCTCTCGGTCTTAGGTCTGCGTTTCTGGCCACTTATTTTCCTTGGGTCATTTCTGAATGGGTATTTTCTCTGGTTCGATGGTCGTCTGGTCCCCGCGTCTCTCTTAGCCATTGCCATCGCCGTCCTTTACGGCGGTTTTGCTGTCTTTTGGCAGAGATTTCGCCAGCGCAATCACGCCGTCTGGAAGCAAGGTTTGGTCTTTGTCCTCCTCACGAGCTTGTTGAATATTGTCTTGAGCAGCACGGCCTATTTGATTCTCAGTCGCAATCAATTGATGGCCACGGCGGATGCCACGACTTGGATCGCTCAACTAGCTTTGCGAGATATGTTCGACATCTGGCTTTCCTACCCTTTTGCAATATTTTGTTTGATGCCCTTGAGTCAGGGACTGATCGGCGATCGCAAGCAGCACGCCGCCAACGAGGGCGGCTCCATCTCGCTCTGGCCGCGGCAGGGATCAACGGGTCTTCTCGTTCTCCTGAGCCTTCTGCCTGTGCTGGCCTGGTCCCTGCGCAGCTATTTTCCTACTTACGAAATATCGGCTTTCTGGGGTCTTCTTCCTCTCCTGCTCCTGACCTCCGCCTTCGGACTACCAGGCGCAAGCGCTGGTCTCTATGCTCTCTATGCGCTGACCTATCCATCGGTGCCGGGACAACTTTTGCACGTCATGCCCGAACTCGCCTCCTTAGCGGTCGGTGCGCTTCTGCTCGCCTATAGTCTCGGCAAACAGAATCAGGGAGTCAACCAGCGGCTTTCCCATCTGGAGCAACAGAACGGACAGCTCCAGAAGGCCCTGCATCAGTCCGAAGTCGCGCGCCAGCAGATGCAGCAGCTGCACGAGAATATCGAACGCATGATCCTCCGCTCCTCGCAGGAAATGCGGACTCCTCTCACGCCTATCTTCATCTGGGCGCAGATGCTGCAAGAGTCCAGCAGCCGAAAATCCGTGATGGAAGCCTCGACGGCGATCCAGGAAAACATCGAGCGCCAGACCCGTCTGCTCGACGAATTGAATGACACGCTGCGCCTCAGCACCAACAAACTGAAGTTGCATATCGAAACGGTCGAACTCAACGGGCTCGTTCAGAACATCGTCGCGCATCATAGGGCCCTCGCTGAGCAGCGCTCCCTGCGGCTCTTCGTCAGCCCCGAGTCGACGCCCGAATACGTACTTGCCGATCGCGAGCAGTTGCAGGCCGCTCTGAACAAGCTCCTCGATCACGTCCTACGCTACGGCCAAACGGGTTCGTCCATCTCCATCATTTTTTCCCGGCAACATCGCGAGACCTTGTTGCACATCAAACACGCGGGCTATGGTCCGGATCAAAAGAACGTCCTGCAGCTTCTCAATGCCGGGGCCGGGATGGATGAAGAGAGCTTTCTGACGGCAGCAAATTTTGATTTAGGTCTTTACGTCGCGCGCAAACTCATCGAGATGCAGGGTGGCTACCTAACGGCGGCGAGTTTGCATCCGAAGCCAGGAGTCCTCTTCTCTTTGACTTTACGCAAAGCGAATCCGCGTACGGCATCCTCAGATGTGGCCGCGCCTATGCCCGAACAGCTGACGACCGAAGGGATGCTCGCTCAATCGTTTCCCGTCGCTCTTCTGCCCTCCTATTGGCAGAATCAACATCTTCTCGTGATTGAAGATGATCCCTTCACACTTCAGCTCCTGATGCAGGTGCTGCAGAGCGAAGGACTCAAGACGATTGGCTGCGCGAATTCGACCGAAGCCCTCGATGCCTTTCATAAATATCAGCCCGCTCTGGTGATTGCCGATCTTGGTCTTCCTGATATCAACGGCTTTGAACTGATGCGTCGATTCAAAAAGACAGCACGCCGTGAATTCACCGCGATTGCGTTTTCAGCCTGCGTATCGCCCGAAGCGCAGGCCAAGGCGCTCGATGCAGGCTATGCTGCCTTTTTAGCAAAACCCTTGCAGGTCAAAGCTCTGCTTCATACCCTCGATCGACTGCTCGCTCACACGCCGGCGGAAGTGAAACAGGGGTAAGGATTGTTATGTTGGAGAGAGAAAGACTAAGAGAGTCTTGACGAGTTGCTGTTGCGAGATGGGTTTGGTCAAGCAGGCATTGCAGCCTGATGCTAGCGCCTGATCGTGCTCTTCCTTCATGCCATGGGCTGTCAAAGCAATGATAGGCGGTTTGAATCCTTGAGAGCGTAGAGTCTGGGTGGCTTTTACGCCATCGCAGCCAGGCATTTGAATATCCATGAGAACGGCATCAAAGGTCTCGCTCGAGGCCTGGGCGATGGCATCTTGTCCATTGCCGACAACCATGACCTGGGCTCCCACCAGAGAGAGTAAACGTCGGATCAGAAATTGAATATCGAGAGCGTCTTCCGCCAGCAAAATCCTCTTCCCCTTGAGCACCATACTGTGAGTTGAAAATGCCTCGCTGAGGGCCGGCAGCTCAGATTTCAAAGAAGTCTTCTCTTCGAGAGACTGACAGGCCAAACTGAGAACGAAAAGACTGCCTTGGCCGATCTCGCTCTCGATCAACTCGACATCGCCACCGAGCAGACGCGCGAGCTGCCGTGACAGAGGCAAACCGAGCCCCGTTCCCCCATAGTCTCGATTCACCAGGCGATCAGCCTGTTTGAAGGGTTCGAAGATGCGTTCGCGCGCGTCCAAAGGAACGCCGCGGCCCGTGTCGCGAATTTCAAAAATGAGTTTTCCTTCCTGGCTCCGGACCCGCGGCTTCCAGCTCACTTTGATACTGACGCCTCCAGCCGACGTAAATTTGATCGAATTACCGACGAGATTGACAAAAATTTGTCTCAGTCGCAACGCATCGATCAGCAGCATTTGTGGAACTTCTTCGTCCCATGCGAGTTGCAGATCCAGACCCTTGTCTCGCGCGCTCAATTCCAAACCGGACATCCATTCTGCACATTCAGTCCGCAGACGGAAGGGTTCCCGCACAACTTCGATCGCCCCCGCCTCGACCTTTGATAGATCGAGAATATCGTTGATTATTTTCAGGAGAGAACGAGCGTTTCTGTAGATAATGTCCACGTATTTGGAATGCTCATCGGGCTTAGTTTGCGGCTGGGCGAGAAGTTCTGAGAACCCTATGATCGCCGTCATCGGGGTCCTGATTTCATGGCTCATCTGGGCTAAGAACATACTTTTTGCACGATTCGCCGCCTGTGCCTGTTCGTAAAGGGCACGGCTCAAAGTCTCGTTTTCCAGACGATGCGCTAGTTCGCGTCTCAACACAAAAACAAGTTGCATGACTAATCCGACAGACATCAGCGAAACGATTTCAAACATGACACTGCTGCTTTGCTCTCGCCGCTCTCTGAGTTTTAGAGATTTTTGCAGCATAGCTTCCTGATGATTCATGAGATCGGCGATTTGAGTCTGGATAAGCAGCATATCCCGATCGATCAACTCCATGGCGACCTGGCTCGCATTTGACTCCCAGTGTGTTTTCCCCAAACGCTTGTTCTGATCGAATTGACTCCGTAAAATGCTTCCTAACTGGGACACCCCTAACTGCAGGTCCGTTTGATTTTCCGACACTCTTTTAAGCTGGTCCCACTCATCCATCACCGCCTGGTGACTCGTCAAATACTCCTGCCAGTATTCCGGATTGCCCGTGCGCAGATAACTGCGCAAATTGCGCGATGCATCTTGGTACGAGCTCGTCACATCGAGCAATTCCTTTTGCATGCGATAGCTGTCCGCAACTTCCGTGAGAGCGCCCCGAATCGACTGCATCGCGTGATAGGGCAAAAAACATACAATTGACATGCCCAAAGTGGGAGCCAAAATTCCAAGAAATCGGAGGAAATTGAATCGCTTCATGACCGATCCTCTTCAAGGCAGGCCTTAGATCGTGGGGCGACTTTAGTGCTTAAAGTCAGAGGTTTCAAGGAGATAGTAGCTCCTCTCCGTTAAGGCTTATTTAAGTTGGAAGATAAACACCGACTATTTGCACAGCGCCCGGAGAACTTCGCTTTCCGCGTTGATAGGGCAGTTCTGTTCGCTGGGACCTAAGGCTTCAAAGGGTGTGCCCGTGACGTCTAGGATACTAAGGCGGGAAGCTCCTGCTAAAGGTCTCAGATCGCTCACTTTCGTATCACTCAAATTCACATCCCTAAGAAATTTGAGGCCTTTGAGCGGCGTCAGATCGCTGATCTGAGCATCTCTTATTGATATTTTTTCAAGCTGAGGAAAGGAGCGCGTGACCTCAAGATTGACGAGGTCATTCGAGTTATCTAAAAACAGTCGCTTCAACTTTGAAAAGTTAGTGTAACAAGGAGCGATCGATGGTTTCGTCTTATCAGGGTTAAAGGAATAGGCATAGCGAACTTTCGTAAGCTTCAAGAGAGGTGTGCAATCAGTCC